>SLEY01000570.1 GCA_007124535.1 Planctomycetaceae bacterium | reverse complement strand
GCGCGAGTTGCGGGCGGGCATCAGCCGGCACGACTCGGCCGCCCGGTTCCGCGAACTGGGCGTCGACGTGTTCCTGGGCGAAGGCCGGTTCGCCGGTCCCGACCGGGTGGAAGTCGGCGGCCAAACCCTGCGTTTCCGCAAGGCCGTTATCGCCACCGGCGCGCGGGCGGCCGCCCCGCCCATTCCCGGGCTCGACGAAGTCGAGTACCTGACCAACGAGACGATCTTCTCGCTCACCGAGCTGCCGAAGCGAATCGGCATGATCGGCGCCGGACCGATCGGGTGCGAACTGGCCCAGACCTTCGCCCGGCTCGGCTCCGAGGTGTTTCTGGTGGAAGCGAGCCACGGCATTCTGCCCCGCGAAGACCCGGAGGCGGCCGAGATCGTGAAGAACTCGCTGCTGCGCGACGGCGTCCATCTGCTGTGCTGCGGGCGGGAGACGAAGGTTTGTCAAGACGGGGAACAGATTCGTCTGTACCTCGAATCCTACGGAAAGAGCTACGACGAAGCGGTCGACAAGCTGCTGATCGCCGTCGGCCGCGCGCCCAACGTCGAGAGGCTGAATCTGGAAGCCGCCGGCGTCGAGTACGACCGTAAACGGGGCGTTGAAGTCGACGGCAAGCTGCGCACCACGAACCGGCGCATTTTCGCCGCGGGCGACGTCTGCTCACGCTACAAGTTCACCCACGCGGCCGACTTCATGGCCCGTAGCGTGCTGCGCAACGCCCTGTTCCTGGGCCGGGCCAGGGCCGATTCGCTGGTCATTCCCTGGTGCACCTACACGGAACCCGAGATCGCGCACGTCGGGCTTTACCCCCGCGAAGCGGAAAAGCAAGGCATCGCCATCGACACGTCTACCCAGCCGCTCGACGGGGTGGACCGGGCCATCCTCGACGGCGAGACGGAGGGGTTCGTCCGAATTCACGTTAAGAAGGGAACGGATAAGATCGTGGGCGCCACCATCGTGGCGGCCCACGCCGGCGATATGATTTCGCAAATCACCCAGGCCATGACGCTTGGCTGCGGGCTGAAGAAGATGGCCAACGTCATCTACCCCTACCCCACGCAGGCCGAGGCGGTCCGCAAGGTAGGCGACCAGTACAACCGCTCGCGGCTGACGCCGTTTGTCAAATGGCTGTTTCAGAAATGGCTCGCATGGACCCGGTGATACACTTCGGCACAATAACCGTTTATCGGGGACCGTCCCATTTTTCGCGGCACAAAGGGCGATTCGCCCCACCAGCCAGCCGCTGGTGCCGCAAAAACCGGACGGTCCCCCTCGGCTGGAGCACGCACCCATGAACGCCGAACAGAAACGCCTGGAAGAGATGCGAACGGGACAGCGGCCCTGGCGCACGTGGGGCCCCTACCTGAGCGATCGGCAATGGGGAACCGTGCGCGAAGACTACAGCCCCGACGGGGAGGCCTGGGAGTATTTCCCACACGAAATGGCCCGCAGCCGCGCCTATCGCTGGGGCGAAGACGGCCTGGCCGGTTTCAGCGACCACCGCCAGCGGATTTGCCTGGGCTTGGCCTTGTGGAACGGCCACGATCCGTTTCTCAAGGAGCGTCTCTTTGGACTCACGAACTCGCAAGGCAACCACGGCGAGGATGTCAAGGAACTATATTACTACCTCGACGCCACACCCAGCCATTCCTACCTGAAGATGCTCTACAAGTATCCTCAGCGGGCGTTTCCCTACGAGCAGCTTATTATGGAGGGCGCCAAGCGGAGCCGGGAAGAAGAGGAGTTCGAGCTGCTCGACACCGGGGCCTTCGACGATGACCGCTACTTCGACGTGTTCGTCGAGTACGCCAAGGCCGAGCCGGAAGATATTTTGATGCGCGTTACCGCCTGGAACCGGGGACTCCAGGAGGCCCTGCTGCACGTTCTGCCGCAACTCTGGTTCCGCAATAGCTGGAGTTGGGGGAACGAAGGTGGTCCGCGTCCTGTACTCTGGCCGCCCAACGGGAGCGCGAAGATCGCGGTGAATCATCCAAAACTTGGGCACTACGGCTACTGGTGCGAAGGGAAGCCGGACCTCCTCTTCACCGACAACGAGACGAACCGCCAGCGGCTGTACGGCATTTACTCCGGCCCAGCCTACGCAAAAGACGCGTTCCACGACTACCTGGTCCACCGCCGGCGAGCGGCCGTCAACGCGCGCCACGCGGGAACCAAGGCGGCGGTCCACTACCGGTTTGCGGTTCCGGCAGGCGAATGCGCGGTGGTGCGCGTGCGGCTTGCCGCGGCGGCCCGCGGCGAAACCTTCGACCACCTTAATGCGTCTTTCGAGGGGTTCGACGCCATGGTCGAGCTGCGGCGCGGCGAGGCCGACGCCTTCTACGCCGACCTGCAAGCCGGCATCGAGAGCGACGACGCCCGCCGGGTGCAGCGGCAGGCGCTGGCGGGCATGATCTGGAACAAACAGACCTACCGCTACGATGTCGCGCGTTGGCTCGAAGGCGACCCGGCCCAGCCCAAACCGCCCGAGGCGCGGCGGAAACTGCGCAACGCCGACTGGCTGCACCTGAACAACGCTAACGTCATCTCGATGCCCGACAAATGGGAATATCCCTGGTACGCCGCCTGGGACATTGCCTTCCACTGCATCCCGCTGGCGCTGGTCGATCCGGAGTTCGCCAAGCGGCAACTCGTGCTGATTACCCGCGAATGGTACATGCACCCGAACGGGCAGATGCCGGCCTACGAATGGGACTTCGGCGAGGCCAATCCGCCGGTCCACGCTTGGGCGGCCTGGCGGGTGTACCAGATCGACCGGAAGGCCTCGGGCCGGGCCGACCCCGCATTCCTCGAACGCGTGTTCCACAAGCTGCTGCTGAACTTCACCTGGTGGGTCAACCGGAAAGACGCCGACAACCGCAACGTCTTTCAGGGCGGATTCCTCGGACTGGACAACATCGGCGTGTTCGACCGCCGACGCCCGCTGGCGGGCGGCGGGCGGTTGGACCAGGCCGACGGGACCGCCTGGATGGCCATGTACTCGCTGAACATGCTGCGAATCGCCCTGGAACTGGCCCGGGAGAACCCGGTCTACGAGGACATCGCCACCAAGTTCTTCGAGCACTTTCTCTACATCGCCCTGGCGATGAACAACATCGGCGAGCATGGCATCGGACTCTGGGACGAGGACGACGAGTTCTACTACGACGTGCTCCATTTGCCCGGTGGCGAGATGCAGCGGCTGAAGGTGCGGTCTCTGGTCGGGCTGACGCCGCTGTTCGCGGTCGAGACGATTGAACCGGAAATGCTCACACGGCTTCCGGGCTTCGCCCGCCGCCTGGAGTGGTTTCTGAAATACCGGCCCGAGTTGGCCGACCTCGTTTCCCGCTGGCACGAGCCCGGCCGGGGCGACCGCCGCCTGCTGTCGTTGCTCCGGGGCCATCGGATGAAGTGCCTGCTGCGCCGGCTGCTCGACGAGTCGGAATTCCTTTCCGACTACGGCGTGCGGTCCCTTTCCCGGTTCCATCGCGACCACCCCTACGAACTCCGCTGCGACGGCCGGGTGCTCGATTGTGGCGGCGAACCCATGACGGTAAAATACGATCCGGGGGAAAGCACCAGTTGGATGTTCGGCGGGAACTCCAACTGGCGCGGGCCGATCTGGCTTCCCGTCAATTACCTGATTATCGAGTCGCTCCAGAAATTCCATCATTACTACGGCGACGATTTCCGGGTGGAGTGTCCGACGGGATCGGGCGTGTATTCGACCATTCACGAGGTGGCGGAAGAACTGTCGAGACGCCTCGGGCGCATCTTCCTTCGCGACCGACAAGGTTTCCGTGCCGCGCACCACCACGAGCCGCGCACACAGACCGATCCGCATTTTCGCGATTACCTGCTGTTCTACGAGCATTTCCACGGCGACACCGGCCGAGGGATCGGTGCATCGCACCAAACCGGGTGGACCGGCTTGATAGCCAAGCTGCTCCACCCCAAACGTGAACCCGTTCATTAGGCGTTCCAAACCATATCAGAAGGAGTCCCCACCCATGACATTAACGGTTGCCCCCAGCCACACCGACCGCGAGGCGGCTGTGGCACAGCGCTACGCTGCCGCCGCGGGCGCGCAGGAACCGGCCTTGTGTTGCCCCGTCCCGTACCGGCGAGAATACCTCGAAGTCATCCCGGACGAAATCCTCGAGCGTGATTACGGATGCGGCGACCCGTCGCAATACGTTCGCGAGGGCGAGACCGCGCTGGACCTCGGCTCCGGCGGCGGCAAGATCTGCTACATCCATTGACGGAGGGAACTGCTGTTGAGTCTGCGTATCCACCGGGAGCTGTTTTTCCATGCATGACAAGAGCAACGACCCAAGCTGGCTGTTCACCCCCGAGGGGCATTCCCGCGGCTATATCGAAAGCGATGCGCTCCGCGAGTTGTGGTTCCACACGGGCACGAACTGCAATGGATGGATTCCTTCTGGTTGCATGGTACGGGAACACGAGCAGATCCGAACGAAGTTGGTCGAGCCGCGGAGCCATTTCGCCGTGGTATGTGCCGCCGTCGGCTGCCCTACGATGGATATTGAACAGTTCGCAAAACAAGCAGGCACGTTAAACCGCGTTTTGCTGTCGTACAGTTCTTCCAGGAGAGTCGAGTTCGCGTTCCCCGCCGCTGCCAGCCGACCAACACTCCGTAAATAGGGTCGCCTGATTACCCCCTAAAAATAGCCTGACTGACCGCACGGGGTTCCACGAGCCGATCGACCGCGATGTCGGCAAAGGAAGATCTTCCTCGGACGACCTTTAGGGTGATTTCATCCTCGGTGGCGGGTGTTCGAGTGAATTGCGCTACTCGCATGCCATTGACGATGAGTATCAAGACGTCCGCCTGTCGATAGACGTGAACCTCTTGTGCCGCCTTCTCATCGGGGCTATCGGGGCGCAAGTTCACTTTCTTCGTGCCCTCCACTTTGCGCCTTCCGGCGACTGAAGTCGCTTCCGTAGGTACGACGCGCGCGGTTCCCTTCTCCAGCAAGACCGACGCGGACATGGGGTTCTTTATCGATCCCGAACTTACCGGGTGAGGCAGGACGATCTGGACGGAACTCCCGGCGCCGAGCATCACACTGACTTGGAACCGATAGCCGATCGCCCCATCCAGACGACGTTCGAGGGGCAACTTCATCCAAGCATTTTCGTCGGCGGCCAGAGTAAAGTCGCTATCGACCGACCAACTTCCTGATTGCGGATAGATGGGAACACTCAAGCCGTCGAAGAGGTGTTGGGCAGCGCCCTGCACGTCCCAAACGGACACATCGCCCGGTGCATCGTTGGACGATCCCACGCCGCTCAGGTTCGCCCAGACGCCCCACGAAACTGCCGCCGCCAGGAGGAGCAGTGCCGCAAACGCAAGGTTCCCGGTCTTTCCACGGAAAAACAGGGATTCGCGAGACCGCCGGTCTGAACCGTTTTGGGGCGGCCTATCCGAGCTGGGTGCGGAACTCTGGTCTGTCGATTCGAGCGACAGCAGTAGTTCGTCAATTCGGTCGATTAACAGTTCGTGGCTGCCGATCCTCCGCGCGCGATCGAACTCGGTCATGCTTCGGAACAGGTCGACCGTCACACGGGAGAGACCGTTGGGCAGTTTGGCTCGCCAAGCGTCATCCCCGGTCGCCTTGCTAAGGATCGCTTTGACCGGCGAACAGTCCGAAAACGGCGCTGCGCCGGTAAGCATGTGAAACACCGTCGCGCCAAGAGCATAGATGTCGGCGCGGGCGTCAACGTGCGTATCCTGGACTTGCTCGGGCGCCACATAGGCCGGCGTGCCCAGCGCGGCGCCGGTTGCCGTCAAGCTCGATTGATCCTTTCCAACGGGTTCTAAAGCCAGTCCGAAGTCGGCGACTTTCACAAGGGGCACACCCGATTCGAGGCGGCTGCCGGCAGGGGGCTTCGTCAACAAGACGTTGGCCGGCTTGATGTCGCGGTGGACAATGCCGGCTTCATTGGCGTGGGCCAGGCCCGCGGCGATCTGCCGGGCCATTCGCCAAGCCATGCCCTCGGAAAGTGGGCCCGTGCGCTTAATCCATGTTCCCAGATCTTCGCCGTCTACCAATTCGAGTGCAATACAGAACCGGCCGTGGTAGAAGCCGCTGTCATAGGCCGCGACAATGTTCGGGTGATTGAGGCGGGCAATCGCGCGCGCCTCACGATGAATCCGCTCCACGCCGACTCTGTCGGCCCCATGTTTCAGGTTGATCGTCTTGACGGCCGTTTCGCGGTCCAGCGCCAGCTGTCTTGCGCGAAAAACCATCCCGATGGCCCCGCAACCGATCAGCCCGGTCAGCCGATATCCTGGAACGAAGGAGTCCGGCCGCATCAGCAATTGGACGGCGTCCACTTCCTGCGGCGTCAGGTACGCGAGCGTGAGCGCCGCGTCCGCCTGGTCCGTCTTTTCCTGCTTCGCCTTGTCGACGATCTCCTCAGCATGCTTTGCGTTCAGCAACTGGTGTCGAACCGCGACTACCACGAAGCTATCGGTCAGTTCGAGGGTCTCGTCAGCCATCGCCGGCACCGTTGTTGAGGCAACTGGTCACGATCCGTTCGCCGAGTCCAGCACGTCCAGCATGGCTTGCACGGAGGGGCGGTCGGCGGTCATGTCCGCACTCACGTGCGCCAGACGCACGTTGCCGAACTTGTCGATGATGAATGTCGATGGGGTAGCCAGATTCGACCTGATTTTGAAGAAGTTCGTGGCGACGAAGTCCTCGTCCAAGAGGATCGGGAACGGAACGGCGTCGACTTGCTTCTTGCCCGACGTGCGGGCCGCGTCGATGAACTCCTCCAGACGGCCTCGCGTTCCGGGATAGACCACAAGAACTTCCGCGTCCGCTTGCTTGAACTTGTCGTAGTTGGCGACCAGGCGCGACGTCTGCGTCTTGCAAAAGGGGCACAGCATCCCGGCGAATCCTTTTGTGAAGACGAGCACGACATGCTTCTCGCCAAGGTAATCCTCCAGTGCCACCCGCTCGCCCGCGGTATCGAAGAACTCCAGATCGTTCAGGCGGGCCGGGACTTCCACGTTGGTCTCGACTTGGTCTTGGAAGACGATGGTCTCGGGGCGGGGACCGGATAACCGCGATCCGCTGCCGGCTTCTTGCCCAGTCGGCTCCGGCTCGCGGGGAGCTGGCGACGTGCATGCCGTGACGGCGGCTAGAGCGACCGCCGATAGCAGACCGTACCGAAAGCTTGTCACGCACCGGGGCGGAATCATCAGAAAGTCCTTTCGGGGGGGGTGGGGCGGAAAACCGATGACTGCGGCTCCATCCGGGGAAATGGAGCGACCCTGTGGCGGGGTGACCATCTGGCGGCGGCTTCGTCGCGGTCTTCCGGAACTCCCATCTCCGTTGTCTCTCTCCATAATCTGGACACGATTCAACGTGTGTCACAGGCAGCGAAACGTCGGCCGCCGCTCGCGTCAAAGGCTTGGCCCCGTTTTCAGCGCCAGATACCCAGATCCATTGTTCCACATGCTGGGCATCTGGCAAGATGGGTTGGGATTTTTTCGGCGAGTTCGGCACTTAGCCCCTCGGCTCGGTAAAGAGGCATCAGCCGCACGAGTTGACCGTGGCGGAACGCATCGCATTGCAGGCTCTTGTTTCGGAACCGGTGACGTATTCTTGCTGCCGAAAGCTGCTGATGTTAGACTGCGGTTATGAACGAATTCCCGCAGTGCGTAGGAATCAGGGAGTTTCGAGCGTGGGTGAGCAAGGCGAGCAACCGATCAGCCAATTGGACCCCTCCGTGTGGGTCGATCGCCATGGCGACGTCCTGTATGGCTATGCGCTGGCTCGGCTGCGGGACCCGGAAGCGGCGGAAGAAGTCGTGCAAGAGACGTTTGTCTCCGCATTGGGTGCGGTGGCTCAGTACTCCGGCAAGGGGGCCGAAGGGGCTTGGTTGCTGGGTATTCTCAAACGCAAGATCGTGGATCACGTGCGGCGCCGCAGCCGGTTCGACGCGGCGGTGGGAGGCGAAGGGGAGGCCGATCCGTCCGAGGCGTTTTTGACGGCAAAGGCAATTGGCGCCGCGATGCGACCCTATGCAAGGTGCTGCCCGAGGCGTCTCTGGAGCGAGAGGAGTTCTGGGACGTTTTCCGCGCGTGTCTGGAGGGGTTGCCGCGACGGCAGGCGGATGTGTTCGCCCTGCGGGAAGTCGATGGCATGGCCAGCAAGGAAATTTGTCAGGGATTGGGGATTTCCACGTCGAATTTATGGGTGCTGCTGCACCGGGCGCGGCTCCGGCTGACGCGCTGTATGCAGTCGCATTACGGTGCTTGAGGAAACCGACCATGATGCTTCGCTGCCGCGAGATTTCGAAACTGGTCTCGGAAGCCATGGAGCGGAAACTGTCGTTTTGCGAGTGGCTCGAGTTGCGGATGCACCTGGCGCTGTGCGGATGGTGCAACGGATTCGCCAAACAAGTCCGTTTGCTCCATGCGGCGGCTCGCCGCCACGGCCAGCAGTTCGCTGACAACCAGGTTGCTGGCGAGATCAAACTCTCGCCGGAGGCCCGGGCCCGGATCCGGGCGGCCTTGCGCGACCCCATGGCCTAGTCCCTTCATAATGCAACACCTGATCATCTTCACCCGCTATCCCGAACCCCATCGCACCAAGACGCGGCTGATCCCGCTGTTAGGGGCCGAGGGCGCGGCCGAACTGCAAGGCGACATGACGGAACATACGCTGGCCTGGGCTGGCGAACTGGCGGGCGAAACCGCGGTATCGGTGCAGGTGCGTTTCGCGGGCGGAGACGCAACCCGGATGCAGGACCGTTTCGGCAACGCGTTTCCCTACCTGCCGCAGGGGCCGGGCGATCTGGGCGACCGCATGGCACGCGCCTTCCGGACGGCCTTCGCTTCGGGCGCCACAGGCGCCGTCCTCGTGGGGACGGATTGCCCGGGCATCACGGCGGCGCTGGCCCGGCAGGCCTTCGAGCGTTTGGCCACCGCCGATCTGGTGCTCGGTCCGGCCGCCGACGGCGGATATTACTTGATCGGACTGCGGCGGCCGGTTCCCCGACTGTTCGCCGGCGTCTCCTGGGGGCGGGACACGGTGTTGCGCGAGACCCTGCAGCGCGCGGAGCAACTGGGGTTGACGGCGTCGCTGCTGATCACGTTGCCCGATGTGGACCGCCCTGAAGACCTGCCCGAATGGCGCCGCGCGAAATGCACCTCACCGCCCGCTACGGATCCTGACCGGATTTCCGTCATTATCCCGACGCTGAATGAATCGGGCCCTCTGGAAGACACGTTGGCCGCACTGGACGGCGCGCGGAACTTCGAGACGATCGTCGTCGATGGCGGCGGTAGCGATGGAACGGACTCGCTGGCGGCCGAGCGCGGCGTCCGGCTGATCCGTGCGACCACCGGACGGGCCCGCCAGATGAATGCCGGGGCGCGTGCGGCCACGGGCCATTTTCTCCTGTTCCTTCACGCCGACACTCGCTTGCCCGAGCGTTTCGACGAGCATGTCCGCGACTTACTTGGCAGGCCGGGCGTTGTTGCGGGCGCCTTCCGTCTGGGCATCGACGGGCCTCGTCGGGCCTTTCGGGTAATCGAATGGGCAGTGAATCTGCGCTCCCGGTGTTTTCAGATGCCCTACGGCGACCAGGCCATTTTTCTCCGGACCGATACGTTCCGCCGGTTGGGCGGCTTTCCCGAACTGCCGATCATGGAGGATTTCGAGTTCATCCGCCGCCTGCGCCGGAATGGCAGGGTGGCAATCGCCTCGGCGACGGCAACGACCTCCGCCCGCCGCTGGAATCAGCTCGGCCCTTGGAAAACCACTTGGCTCAACCAGCGGATCATTCTTGGCTACTACCTGGGGATCTCCCCGGATACGTTAGCAAAATGGTACTCCGGCGGTCGTCTACGACCCTAGCCCGACGTCGACCATTCGGCAACTCGTGCGTCCTGAAACGGATGCGCCCCATACCGAGGCTGAACGTTGCCCGAAGTGCGGGTGGGAACGATGTCCAACCTATCAGCATATCGAACGGAGCGTGGTTGTCACGTCGCAGCACGTCGATCGACTCGTTGGCCGAGGTCTGCGTTCGTGGGATCAAGCGAGTCAGTAGCGACAGCCTCCGTCTTCAAGGGGCTTCACCACGCCGGTTGGATTCGTCATCCGGCGTCTGTCGAGTACGAGTACCGTTGCACTGAGTACGAGTACGATTGACTCGCCGATGTGGCTCGATTGGCCCCCGACTGCGACGGTAGTCCGCGTCCTCGATTGGTCGGCTCGGAACCGGGACAGCCGCGATGAACGCGACCGTGATTTCTCGGCAGCTGCTTAACGCCCAGCCGGAGGCGCCGGCGTGCTGGCTTTGCCGGCGCCTCCGGCTGGGCGTTAAGCGATCTGCGGAAATGTGGCATCTTCAATCGCGGGCTGTTAACGCATCGTTCCCACGCTTCCGCGTGGGAACGCACGGTTTAGACGCTTCGCGTCTTCTGCACCGTCACTCCTGAAAAACCGTCCCATCGCTTTCGCTTGATATGTGTTGGTTTCATGGGACGCGAAGCGACCGAACGCGCACGCCCCATTCCATCAGCCGCAGGGCCCGCTCCGGCCCGTCGATCCGCAGCCGAAATACCCCGGCCGCCACGCCCGGACGGTCGAGGGCTTCGCGAACGGCTCCGGCGAACCCCGCGGACAGCCGGGAATCGGGGTGAAGAAACAGGAGGATGCCGCCGCGGGCGGCTTCCGCACCGGCGTTCATCTGCCCGGCTCGACCCCGTCCACACCGCAGGACGCGGCACCCGGCCTCCTGTGCAACGTCGAGCGTGGCGTCGGTGCTGCCGCCGTCGGTGGTCGGCCCCAAAACCACGTCGGCATCGGCCAGTCGCTCGAACGCGTCGCACAGCAGTTGGGGCGTGATCTCCGGGCAGTCGGCGCCGATGACGACCGCGCGGGCGGCGCCGTCGCGGAAGGCGTCGGCCAGCGCCCGCTCCATGCAGCGGCCGATTGTATCCCATTCTTGTTGGGCCTGAAAGTGGTTCAGGACAGAATGACACCTCTCCCCGACAGCCTGTCGCGGGTTCGGTCGTTATGGCAGCGTCCGCGGCTGCTGGGTTTGGCGCGGCGTTTGCTTCCCCTGAGAGGATTCTCACCGGACGGCTGTGGTGGTTCCGTGGACCACCATCTCGAACCGAAACCAAGGGACGCAGAACATGACCCTCTCCCAACTCATTCAGAAATCCTGCTTTGCGGAACCCTTCACCAAAGAGGAACTCGTGCTGATGCTGTCCTATCCGCCCGGTTCTTCGGAGTCGTTGGCATTGATGGCCGAGGCTCGGCGCATTTCCGCGGAAGTGACCGAAGGCAAGGCTGAGATTCACGGCCAGTTCGCGTTGGACTTGGCGCCGTGCAGCCGGAACTGCGAATGGTGCTCGTTTGCCGCGCACAACGGCATTTTCACGAGCAGATGGCAGCTTCCCGCGGAAGACGCCGTGGCACTGGCTCTGAAGTTCGAGCGGGAAGGGGCCAATGCGGTTCTCACGATGGCTACCGCGGATTATCCATTCAGCAAGATGCTCGATATCGCCCGCGAAATCCGCCGACATATCAAACCTGAAACTCCGCTGATCGCCAATACCGGCGATCAGCACCTCGACCAGGCGGAAAGGATGAGGGATGCCGGCTTCGACGGCGCTTACCACGCGGTTCGGCTGGATGAAGGCCGACGCAACAGGATCGATCCGCGGAGGCGACTCGAAACCATCCGTAACTTCCAGGAAGCCGGACTTTGGGTCGGGACCTGCGTGGAGCCCGTGGGACCGGAGCATGCCCATGACGAACTGGCGGAGATGATTCTTTTCACCGCGTCGATCAGCCCGGCATTCAGCGGCGCCGCGCGGCGCATCCCCGTCCCGAACACGTCACTGGCGGAGTACGGCATGATCTCGGAACTGCGGATGGCACAAATTGTGGCCGTAACCCGTCTGGCCATGCCCCGCGGCACACGCGGAAATTGCACGCATGAGCCCTGCACGCTGGGCGCGCTGGGTGGGGCGAACCTGTTCTGGGCGGAAATCGGGGCCAATCCGCGCGACGACCAGGAGAAAACCGAAGAACATCGCGGCAAGGACGTGGAAATATGCCGGGAAATCTACTGGGAAGCCGACTGCGAAGTCCTCGACGGTCCCTCCCGTCATTTCACCGAAGCCCCGAAGCCAACCGCCACGCCCCAGCAAAACGCGCCATCGCTGGCGGCCGAAGCGGGATGAAGCCTGCGTCCGCACAAATCATCCTTGTCATCGAACAGGGAGGCAACCATGGTTACCAACCGATTGAAAACTACGGGATTATCGGCAACTTGCGGACCGCGGCGCCGGTGGGACTGGACGGCTCGATCGACTGGATGTGTTTTCCGCACTTCGATTCGCCGAGCGTATTCGGCGCCATTCTCGACGAGAACCAAGGCGGGCGTTTTCGCATCGCGCCGCTCGTTGGCGATGCTCGAATGCTCTATCGGATGCCACCGTTCCTTTCTGTCATGGTGACGGTGCCAGGCTGTCGCGT
>SLEY01000263.1 GCA_007124535.1 Planctomycetaceae bacterium | reverse complement strand
GACATGGGCATGGGCATGGACAGCGGTTACGACGATTACGACGACATGGGCATGGGCATGGGCACCGGGACGGCGGACCGTGGGCCGCGTGATCCGGCCGACCTGCGCTATGTCGACAACGAATACCGGCCGTTGCGTGCCGATCGGGTCCGAGAGGCGATGCGTACCGGTTCGCCGGAGGATGCGTTTCTGGTGGTGGCCAAGCGGAAGCCGATTCGGTTGAATCTGGTCGTCGACCAGCGGCGTCTGCATCGCTTGCTGGCCGAATGCGGTAATTCGCCCCTGCCGGTGGAGATCCGGCAAGTCCGGGTCAATCGGGTGGGGGGAGCCCGTGGCGGTTTGCGAGGTCTGCCCGGAATGGGCGGCGGGGGCGGTTTTGGCGGGGGCGGTGCGGACAGGATGGGCTTGGGCGGCGGCTACGACGATTTCGGCGGCGGCTACGACGATTTCGGTGGCTACGACGATTTCGGCGGCGGCTACGACGACGGGTACGGCACGACCGGCCGCCGGCAGCGTACGGAGATCAGCCGCACCACCTCGTACGACGTACCGGTCGAATTGTACGGGATCATTTACATCTACAATCCGGTGGACGAGCAGAAATTGCGGATCGAGGACGGAGCGGCTCCGGCGCCGGCACTGACCGGGGCGGGCTCCCGCGCTGCTCCGGCAGCGGGTTAACCCACCGAGCACGTTCCACGAGGGGAGTTTTTCGATGAAAGTCAAAATAGGGTTTGGTGAAGGCGGGCTGAAGGGCTTTGTCCTCCAGCACTCCGAAAAGGCCGTGTTCGGAGCCGTCCTGCTGCTGGTCGTGGTCTTTGTCTACTCCAGCGCGACTCAGGAGGGCATCTCGATGAACGAGACCCCCGAGAAGCTCAAGAGCGAAGCGACCTTGGCCCGCACGCACGTCACCCAGGACCATTGGGAAGCCCTGGCGCCCGAACGTGAGGACCTGTTGGATGATTTCCCGGCGCGAGCCGAACAGATCCGTACGCCCTTGAACGACGATCCTTACGCCCCCGATCTGCCCCTCACGCTGCCCGTCCTTCCCGGACAACAGCGCCGGGCGGATCCGGAGATCTTTGCCCCCCTTGATGTGGAAGTCCAGGGCATGGTCGCGGCCGTGGCTTGGCGAGTCGCCCCGGACTACGAGGATCCCTGGGCCGACTCCGAAGAAGCCATCGTCGAACCGGAAGAAGCTCCCAAGCCCAAGCCGAAAACGCGCGATCGCCGCCGCCGCACGGACGAGTACGATATGTACGACGAAGAGATGTACAGCGACTACGACGCGATGGACAGGGGGCCGTCCCCCGCGACGACGCGAACCCGCGGCCGGGTCCGCACGGTGAGCAATGATTTCCTCCAGCAACACATCAAAGGCTTCCGAGCCACCGGAGGAGCAGGTGGGGCCATGGCGCCCGTCTCCCGGGGAATTGTGGCCGTCACCGCGCTGGTTCCCTATGAAGAACAGTGGGCGGCCTACCAGCAGGCCTTGGCCAACGCCCAAGGCTACAGTCCGAATCAGGATGTTCCCAACTACCTGTACTTCGTTGCCGAACGGGCCGAAGTTACCGACGACCCGGATGCCCCGCTGGAATGGAGAACCATCTCCAACACCGCGTTCGCCACCCGGCAGGCCCAACGCTATGGCGGAACCCCCAGAGAAGTGGCCGAAGAGGCCTATCTGCTCCCGGGGACCCTGACCATGCCGATCCCGCCGATCTTGGTCCAATCCTTCGATCACCTGGCGTTGCACAGCCAAATCCCGCGTTTCCAACCGCGGACACAACGCACCCGCCGACCCGAAACCCTGTTGGACGACGAGGAAGTCGATCCGGCCGATTTCGATCTCGCCGCCGGGCTGCCGGAAATGCCCAAGAGGCGACCCGGAGCCGCGAGCACCTATGCCCGAGATGACTACGACGATTACGGCGACTATCACGATGACTACTACGACGACGGCATGGGAACCGGCCCGGGGGACCGCTCTGGCGCCGGACCCCGACGCGTCCGCTTGACCCAATACAAAATGGTGCGCTTCTTCGATCTGAACGCCCAGCCGGGCAGGTCGTACCGATACCGAGTCAGCTTGATTCTCGAAGATCCGAACCGGCCGGAGGATCCCCGGAACGATCCCAATCGCCAGATCCTGGATCGCGAGGTGGTCGAACGCTTGGATGCCATCGAAGCCGAGGACCCGACACGGACAGCCCAGCGCAGAACGGCAGGACAATCGCCACAGCGGCCACGCCGCATCTTTTTCCGCCAAACCGAGTGGAGCGAACCCAGTGACGTCATCACGCTGGAAACCGCGGAGGACTTCCTCGCCGGTTCGGTAACCCCGCCCCGATTCGTGCCCCTGCTCACGCGGCCCGGCGAACGTGGGCCCGAAATCCAGTTGGGCGAGGATTCGGGTAAGCTGGTATCCGTGGTCTGGGACAATCGCCGCGCCGTGGAAGTGCCGGCGGAACGCGAGGTGCGACGCGGCGCCTATCTGCACTTCGAAGAGGATGCGGATGTCCTCCATCCACGGGCGCTGCAAATCAGACGCCTCCCCGAGTTCCCCTTCCGGACCGACAGCTTCGTCGCCGATCTCCGCGGAGGCGCGACACTGATGACCGATGTCCACCCGGTCACGGAGGAGGAAACCACGCACCGCGTGCCCGGCGAGTTCCTGATCGTGGATCGCGACGGCAACCTATTGGTACGCAATGAGGTCGAAACCGCCGAAGAGTATCGACGATTGATGTTCATCGAAGACGAGGGACGTCGCCGGAGGACCACCACCGGCTACACCGGTGACTACTACGACGATGGCATGGGCTACGACGACTACGACGACTACGGCGGCTACGACGATTTCTACGATGACGGCGGACACGGCGACTTTTTCAATTACTAAGCGTCTGAAGATCCGCCTGCCCGATTCGAAATCTCCGTGGGCGTCGCGTTCACTCGGCAGATCCGCCGGAGGGCCGCGTCAGCAGCAGCCAGATCTCGTCGCACTGCCGGTCGATGGCCACTTGCCAACCGGAGGTGGCCGCCATCCGCTGGATGTTCTCCGCCGAGACCTGCTCGCTGACCACCACCGTCAAATCGGTCGCCACCGATTGCCGCATCGCTCGCCGGGTCCGCACCACCGGTTCCGGACAGGACAGGCCGCGGGCATCGATCACCGTTTCATCTTGGTTGCGATTCATCGTTTTCTCGCTCCTCACTTGCCAAACTCGCCGCCATTCTAGGTTGGACATTCCGGCCCGACGATCCCCCGGTTGGCTCCGCACTTAGTCGCTTACACTTAGTCGATTACACTTAGTCGATTACACTTAGTCGAACCGACGGGGGGTCTCAGGTTGGCTAGGTGCAGTGGGGCTCGGTGTAGGGGGACTCGGTGTAGGGGGCTGAGTGGAGGGGGACTTGGTGTAG
>SLEY01000212.1 GCA_007124535.1 Planctomycetaceae bacterium | reverse complement strand
GTTGGGACTGCCGCAGAACTGGCAGGGCAACTGTTCCCTGCCGCGGCGCGGGTATGACAACCAGATTGCCCTACTCTCCCCGCCGGGACCCCAGGGCCAGGTGTCCACGCTGTTCGAACCGGACGAGGATGTTTTCGTCGGCGACCTGGATCTGCATTTCGATGCCGATCGGCTGTTGTTCTCGATGCCCGGCCGCCACGACCGCTATCAGATCTGGGAAATCGGCAGGGACGGCAGCGGTTTGCGCCAAGTCACGCGGGGCGAGGAGCCGGACGTTGACAACTACGATGCGTGTTATTTGCCCGACGGGCGGATCATCTTCGGATCGACTCGCGTATTCGCCGGCGTCCCCTGTGTCGGCGGCAGTGACGCGGTGGCCAACCTGTTCCTGACCGATGCCGACGGCGGAAATACGCGGCAGTTGTGTTTTGATCAGGACCACAATTGGACCCCCAGCGTTCTCAACAACGGCCGGGTGCTGTACACCCGTTGGGAGTATTCGGATTCTCCGCATTACTTTACCCGTCTCTTGTTCCATATGAACCCGGACGGCACGGGTCAGATGGAGTATTATGCCAGCAACTCGTTGTGGCCCAATTCAATTTTTAATGCCCGGGCGATTCCCAACCGGGCGACGAAGATCGTGGGGGTGGTATCCGGGCACCACGGCGTACCGCGGATGGGCGAGTTGGTCGTGTTCGACCCGGCTCGCGGCCGTCACGAGGCCGACGGGGTGGTCCAACGAATTCCGGGTTACGAGCAGCCGGTCGAGCCGGTGATCCGCGACCGGCTGGTGGACCGTTCGTGGCCCAAGTTCCTGCATCCGTATCCGC
Organism: Planctomycetaceae bacterium; assembly: GCA_007124535.1. Classification (GTDB taxonomy): domain Bacteria; phylum Planctomycetota; class Planctomycetia; order Pirellulales; family Pirellulaceae; genus SLMF01. The sequence goes on along the minus strand of SLEY01000212.1, from coordinate 2,597 downwards.
TGTCCGACAAGTACTTCCTGGTGTCCAGCAAACCGGAGCCGGGGGCCTTGTGGGGTTTGTACCTGGTGGACGTGTTCGACAATCGGGTGCTTTTGTACGAGGAGCCGGGATATGTTGCTTTCGAGCCCATCCCGTTGCGCAAGCGTGTTCGGCCGCCGGTCATATCGGACCGGGTGGATTTGAGTCGCGACACGGCGACGGTCTTTTTGTCGGACATTTACCAGGGGCCGGGCTTGGCGGGTGTGCCCCGGGATCAAGTCCGCGCGTTGCGTGTATCCAGCTTGCACTATGCGTACCGGGGCATGGGCGGGCATATCGACATCGGCATCGACGGTCCCTGGGATGCGCGGCGGATTCTCGGTACGGTTCCGGTCCGTCCGGATGGTTCGGCGTTGTTCGAGATCCCGGCCAATACGCCGGTCAGTGTCCAGCCGCTGGATTCGCAAGGTCGGGCGTTGCAGGTGATGCGCAGCTGGTTCACGGCCATGCCGGGCGAGGTGCTTTCGTGTGTCGGGTGTCACGAGTCGCAGAACACCGTCCCACCGTCCGAATTCCGTTTGGCGGCGCAGGAGCGTCCGGTGGAGTTGACGGAGTGGCATGGTCCGCCGCGGCCGTTCAGTTTTCGGCGCGAGGTGCAACCGGTCTTGGACCGGCATTGTGTCGGCTGTCACGACGGCCGGGAAACCGAGGGCCGGGCGCTGCCCGATTTCCGCGTGGACGGGACGGCGGAATGGCGGAATTTCACGCCGTCCTACGTGGCCTTGCATCCTTACGTCCGACGTCCCGGTCCGGAAAGCGATTATCATCTGCAGCGGCCGCTGGAATTCCACGCTTCCACCAGCGAATTGGTGCAGATGCTGGAGAAAGGGCATCATCAGGTGCAGTTGGAAGCCGAGGATTGGGATCGGCTGATCACTTGGATCGATCTGAACGTACCCGATCACGGCACCTGGCACGAGCAGCAGGGCAGGCGGTCGCCTTGGGAGGCGCGGCGGCGGGAGATGCGGGCACGCTATGCCGGGTGCCAGCAGGATCCCGAGGCGTATCCGGAGTTACCCCCCGTTGAGGCAGGTCAAGTTGCCGACCGGCAGGAGTTGCCGATCCCGCGGAGATCGCCCGAAGTCCGCTTGCCGGGTTGGCCCTTTGATTCGGAGCAGGCGCAGCAGCGGCAGTCGTCGGGCGAGCCGGCCGAGGTGGCCCTCGAGTTCCCGGACGGGCAACGGCTGGAACTGGTGCGGATTCCCGCGGGTGAGTTTGTGATGGGCAGTTCGGACGGCCCGGCGGACGAATACCCGCCCAGTCCCGTGGAAATCGAGCAAGCGTTTTATCTGGGCCGGTTCGAGATCACCAACGCCTTGTACGCCCTGTTCGATTCCGATCATGACAGTGCCTACATCAGTATGACCAACAAGGATGTGGCGGTTCGTGGGCACCCGGTCAACCGCCCGACCCAGCCGGTGGTGCGGGTCACTTGGGAGCAGGCGATGGCTTTTTGCGACTGGTTATCCGCGCGGACCGGTCTGGAATTCTCGCTGCCGACGGAAGCCCAGTGGGAATGGGCCTGCCGGGCGGGCAGCCGGGAGGCGTTTTCTTTCGGCGACATGACGGCGGATTTCAGTGCCCACGCCAATCTGGCTGACCTGGCACTGACCAACTATGCCAAACGCGATTCGCCGAAGTGGCATCCGAAAGACGAACGTTTTGACGACGGGGCCATGTTCACCGCTCCGGTGGGGCGTTATGATCCGAACGCTTGGGGGTTGCACGATATGCATGGGAACGTCGCGGAATGGACGCGCAGCACGTACTGCGCGTATCCTTACGATCCGCACGATGGGCGTGAGGATCGGCGCCGTGCGGGGCGACGGGTGGTGCGTGGCGGTTCGTGGTACGATCGGCCCGCCCGCGCCCGCAGCGCGTTCCGCGTGGCTTACGAGCCTTGGCAAGCGGTTTACAATGTGGGTTTCCGCGTCGTTTTGCTTCCGGGTGCGGAGTCCGAGATTTTGCAGTCGAACGGTTTGATTTCGTTTACAGAGGAATGAGCAATGGCACGAAACAAGTGGTCGCGGCGTGAGGTATTGAAGGCGGGAGCGGCGGGTCTGGCCCTGCCGGCTTGGATTCCGGGACGCGTCTTGGGGCGGGACGGGACGGCGCCGCCCAGCGAGACGGTTCGCGTCGGGGTGATCGGCTGTGGAGGCCGGGCACGGGTCATCCGCGAGGGGGCGGACGTGGCCGGGTTCCGTGTGGTCGCCGCCTGCGATGTCGAACCCGGCCGGGCGGAACAGTTCGTCAAAGACATGTCCGGCGGCGAATCCTGGGGCGTGTACCATGACTTCCGGGCAATGATCGAGAAAGAAGCGCTGGATGCCGTGATGGTCATGACCACCACCCATACCGGAGGTTGGATCTCCATCCATGCGATGCAGATGGAGACCGATGTCTTCATCGAAAAACCGATGTGCCTGACCATCGCCGAGGGCCGAGCCATGGTCAACGCGGCGCGGCGCTACGAACGGGTCACCCAGGTCGGGACTCAACAGCGGTCGATGCCGATCAACAACTGGGCCAGTGATTTGGTCAAGAACGGCGCGATTGGG
>SLEY01000245.1 GCA_007124535.1 Planctomycetaceae bacterium | reverse complement strand
TCGAGGTCCGGCTCCAAGTACTGCGGCAACTCCTGGCGGAAGAAGGCGAACAGCTTTTCCGCGCCGAGGTCGTAACCGTCGTTGCCCATCTCCGGTTGCGTGTTCACCTCCAGAAACCAGTGAGGGATGGCCGTGCCTTCAATTTGCATCGAACGCATGGCGTAACCCAACAGCGGACAGCGGGCGGGCGTCAATTGCTCGCGGCGGAATCGGGCGGCCCCGCGACGGGCCATGTACTCGCGCGAGAGCCACTGGGGCATGAATCCCGTGCGCCAGATGCCGATATGCTGGTTGGGGATCAGTGCGTAACGCGTTCGCGGCGTCTGTTGGATCTGGCGCAACAGCAGATTCGCCTGGGTCACGCGTCGGCCGGTGGCGAAGGGCCAGAAGGATCCGACGCCCTCGCTGCTCATCCCCGTCGTTTGCGTGATGCTGGGGTTGGCATGCCCTCGGGGGGCGACCAGCCGCCAGAGCCAGGCCAAGGCGGGCGGCAGGATGTGCAGGATGCCGAAGATCCCGTAATTCGGGGCCTCACGCGACGAGGGCGGCGTGCGGATCCCGAAACTGCGCAGATTCACCGCCACCGGCTCGTCCACCGCCCCCGGCACCAGATGCCGCGGCATGATCACCCGCGGATTCGGACACGGTTCGCCCGGCGCGTCTTCCGTGTGCTCCCAGATCAACGCCGTGGCGCCCGGGCGGGCGTCCATGTTCAACATCAACAGGGGCTCTTGCGGGTGACAGCATAACGATTCCCAGTACGGATCCGTACCATAGCGGGTGATGTGATTGAAGCGGAGGAACCAGGCATTTTCGGCGTCCATCACGACCAATCGGCCGTCGGCACTCTGAAACGACGGGTGGCACAAAGCCATGTCGTCCGAGACCGGTTGCATCTCGCAGGTGCGGGGCAGGATCAGCGTGCGACGCTCGCCCGTCTCGAGATTCTCGCCCAACTGCACCTGACCATCCGGCTCGCGGTGGATCGGTTCCAGCATCTCACTCTTGCCCCCGCCGCTGGCCCCCTCGTGCAGGATCGTGGTCACGTTGTCATAAGGCGTGATGATCTGGACCGTGGAGGCATGGGCGGTCAACCAGCCCTCCCGTTCGCCTTGATGGATCAGGACCCCGTAAGCGCCTTTCTTGGCGCTCGGACCGGGGTACAGATTGTAGGCGTAGATCTCGTGCACCGAGGTGCGGCGGTTGTGCACCACCACCTGCTGGCCGCCGAAGTGCGTGTGGCGGAACGGCGGGGCAACGTAAATCATCGCCTGCGGCGCGAAATCCAAGGGGACGTGATCGGCCGCGATCATCTGCTGAAGATCCGCCAAAGCCCCGCAGAAAAAACCGGCGTTGCAGGGCGCGATCAGCAGGGTCGGGTAGCCGAAATCCGTGCCCCCCGTGTATAAGGGCAGCACGATCAACGGCTGCTTGCGAAGCCAGGCATGCGTCTGGTCACGCAAGTCGTCGAAGGGCACGCCAAACCGCTCGCGAAACAACGGCTTGTCCGACGGCTCATCGTCCGCCACGACCAGACAATTCGGGTCGCGGCGGCGCATGTAGGGTTCGGTGTAATTGATCGACAACCCGTTGCGGCAACGGGTCACCACCGCTTCCACCGCCCGCTGGCCGTCCGGCAGATCGTAAGCCACCTCGAATAACTCGGCTGCCGGATCCCCGCCCATCGCCAGCTCGAACAGACGCCTGCGGTCGGACGGCACACAGAAATCGGGACACGTGCGAAGCAGCTCCTTCACCTCGTCGGGCAAAAGCATCTCCGCAAATCGGGTTTGTAACATGCTTGGACTCCTATTGGTCATTGGTCATTGGTCTCGATGTGGCCGGTCTCGTCGATGTGGTCGGTCTCTGACCGAGCCACTCGGCCGACCGAAGGTCTCCCCTATCGCGGGAGACCTTCGGTCGGCGGTTTCGGCGGGGTCGGAGACCCTCGCCGAGCGCGGTGGCCGGTGGTTGTTTCTTGGTGGCGTGTGTGTGGGTTGTCGTTCTTTCCGCTGTGTCTTTGGATGGTTGAGGTCGCCGGACTTGGGCTGCGTGAATCGTTCTTCGGGCTGGAACGGCGCCGGGTCGTTCGCGCAGTTCGTCCCTGGCTGGCCTTCGTCCGCGGTTGGGTCCCGCGAATCGAATTCCCTTGGACAGGGGGCTGCTTGTGAAAGCGATCAGTCAGAACCGCTCACCCGAGGGGCCATGACTTGCGTGGCGTAGCTCCGCCAACCTTCCATCCGGCCTTGCAACCACAAGACCTCGACCTCCCGCCGGCTGTGGTCCAGCACCTGCGGGATCACCACGGTGGTTACCCGGTCCTCTTCCGAGAGCACGTCGGCCGTTTCCCAACGGCCGCCGCCGTCGGGCGTCACCAGCCGCTGGATTTGCGACAGGTCCTCGGCTTCCGATGTGCTCCGGGCGAGGATCACCGCATAGGGATCCCGGGGGTCGATCGCGATTGCCAGATTCTTTCGTTCCGGGGTGTTGTCCCAGCCCCGCGCCAGCGTGGCGACATGATGATGGCGCCAACGGCCGTCGGCGTCCGGCGTGGCCCAATAGCCTTCGTGCAGTTGCGACTGGCCACGTGGCGCTGCGTCTTGGACCGCGAACGTCACGAACGGCCGGCCGGCCGCATCGGCCACAATGTCACTCCACACCGCCCGTTGACGTTCCTGCCCATCCCGGACCCAATCCCAAATGAGATCGAAGTCCCCGGGCTCGTACACCGGCACGTCGTCCAGAGAAAAGCTGGGCGACCCGTCCGCACGCTGGAACGTACGGTCGGTCACGTCGTACCGGATATAGAACACACCTTCGATCCGACCGATCGGATGCCCGGCCAGCGGCTCGCCCCAGCCCACGCGCAACGTTACGAAATGGATATGATCGCCTTGCAGGAAGATGCGCGAGTAGCAGCGATTCCCGCTTAATCCCTCTCCGAGGGCCCATAGATTGTGGTACTCCGTCCAGGTGTCGCCCCCATCGGGCGATTTCCACATCACGGTCTTGCGTATCTGATCCTCGCGGAGCGCATTGATCACCAGATACACGGACCCTGTCGGGGGGTGAACCACAGCATAGAACTGGCGGCCCTGGAGGATATCCCCCTCCATTTCGCTCGTCTGCAACTCGCCGAATTCGGCGACCGACCACGGCTCCCGGCTGACCTTCCACATGATATGCCGATCCGTATAGCCGCCGCGGTCCAGGAACACCTGGATGCGTCCATCCGGACGGATGAACAGGGGATTGGACGAGTGCAGGTCATTATGCCCTTCCCAGAGGTGATTGCGGACGAGCTGGCCGGTATCGAAATCGAGCGAAGCGACCCAAGTGCCCCCCTGTTGATCGAGATACGAGAAAAACAGCCGATTTCGAGCCACCACGGCATGCCGCCCGGCATAACCCCAGCCACCGTCCTCAGCCAG
>SLEY01000576.1 GCA_007124535.1 Planctomycetaceae bacterium | reverse complement strand
ATGGCAGTTTCCTCCCCATGGGTTCCCAGGCGCGGTGTCCGCCCGGAAGAGGCGACGTAGTGGCAAGCCATGCCAAAAGCAGCCCTCGCGCGCCAAAGCAGCTAAGGGCAGGCTCGTAAAAACATGCAGATCACTTCACCAGTAGCGGATCGCGTCCCGTGTGTCAACCATTCAAGACATCACGCGAGAAAAAATCGGAAAAAACTTTCCCGCGGTTGGAAATCTGCACGGGACTTGGCGCGTCGCCATTTGATTCGGGCTTTTTCCGCTCCGGTCCTGCAACCCCCAGCGTTTGAAACGCCCAAGCTTCATCTGCGCCCGCGAATTGATGGAGAACAAAAATGGGAGCGAACACTTGACCCTCGACAAGCCCCCGATTGCGCAAACGGGCCGGATCTGGTTTAATGGCGGAGTTGCTGCCGGCAGAGGTCGGGATCCGACTGGTTTTCCTCTGAGGAGATTCGAACATCATGAGAAACAAACGAAGCATTGCGAACGGTTTTGGGCGGAAGCATTGGATTCTCGTCCTGATGGCTGTGGCCAGTCTAAGTGTGGGCGCCGCGGGCTCGGACGATCCGGGGAACTTGATGCCAAACCCTTCTTTCGAGCTTGAACTCGACGGGGAACCGGTGGGCTGGTCCACCCGAGTGTGGGATGGCGAGGGGGAGTTCCAGTACCCGGCGGAAGGCCGTGACGGCGGCGCCGCCGTGATGATCGCTTCGGACGAGGGCGGCGACCTCAGTTGGAGCGTCCAGGTCACGGTCGATCCGAACAGCACCTACCGCTTGTCAGGCTGGATCCGCACCGAGGATCTGGAGCCCGGAACCGGGCGGGGCGCCCAGTTGAACGTGCATGAGTTGCAGCGCCGCGCGGCGACGCCGCCCGTGACCGGCACCTCGGATTGGACGCGCGTCGAGACGATTGTCCGGACGGGAGAGCAGGAATTGCTCACGATCAACTGCCTGTTCGGAGGCTGGGGGCTTTCGCAGGGGCGCGCCTGGTTCGACGACCTTCGTCTGGAACAGATCGATCTGTCCGATTTCCAGCCCCAAGTTCGGATCGATGCCAGCCAAACCGGGGAACCGATCAACCCCTTTATTTATGGCCAATTCATTGAACATCTGGGGCGCTGCATCTACGGCGGCATCTGGGCGGAGATGTTGGAGGACCGCAAGTTCTACTTCCCGATCACCCCGGACTACCGGCCTTATCGCGGTTTGGAGGACACGCCCTTCCCGGTGGTCGGCGCGTCGCCTTGGGAGATCCTGGGATCGGTCGACGGCGTGCAGATGATCACCGAGGATTCGTTCGTGGGCGACCATACCCCGCAGATTGCTTCCGGTTCCGGCATCCGCCAACATGACTTGGGAGTGGTCGAGGGCAAGGCGTACGAGGGTTACATTTGGTTAAAGGTGGTGGAAGGCGAACCGCGAGTGCGGGTCAGTCTGGCCTGGGGTGACGATGCGGACGCACGGGAGACGGTCGAATTGGCCGATGTGGCGGACGCGTATGGCCGCATGGCATTGAACTTCACCGCCGGGGCTCGCACGGACCACGCGATGTTGGAGGTCCAGGTGGAGGGGGGCACGGTCCAGGTGGGAACGCTGTCACTGATGCCCGCGGACCATGTGCGGGGGATGCGAGCGGACACGTTGGAGTTGCTGAAGCAGTTGGATGCGCCGATGTATCGTTGGCCGGGCGGCAACTTTGTCAGCGGCTACAACTGGCGGGACGGGATCGGGCCGCGCGACCGGCGGCCGCCGCGTACGAACCCGGCCTGGACGGGCGTGGAACATAACGACTTCGGGCTGGACGAGTTCATCGACTTCTGCCGCGAGGTGGGCGCGGAGCCGATGATCGCCGTCAACACCGGCTTTGGCGATGCCTACTCGGCCGCCCAGCAGGTCGAGTACACCAACGCCGGTCCGGAGACCGTCGGGGGCGGTTGGCGGGTGGACCACGGCAACCCGGAACCGTTCGATGTCCAATGGTGGTGTGTGGGCAATGAGATGTGGGGTCCCTGGCAATTGGGCTTCATGCAGCTGGGACACTACACGCGGAAGCATAACGAAGTTTCGCGGGCCATGTGGGAGGTGGACCCGGACCTGCACCTGGTCGGCAGCGGCCAGTTGGGGACGATCAATCGGCAGCATGATCCGAACGAACAACGTGGCTGGTCCACGGGCATGTTGCAGGATAGCGCCGAGTGGATGGATTCGCTGTCCGAGCACTTTTATCATGGCCGCAATCGCGACGACCTGCTGGCCCACGTCAATCAGCTGGCCAACTCGATCCGCTCCAAAGCGGAAGGGCGGCGGCGTGTGCAGGAGGAACTGGGGCTGGTGGGCGACCGGAACATCCCCATCGCGATGACCGAATGGAATTACTGGCACCACCCCTATGTCTATGGCGAATTGGGCTGCAAGTACGATCTGGCTGACGCCTTGGGGGTGGCCATCGGATTGCACGAGTATTTCCGTCAGAGCGACATGATCATGATGGCCCATTACGCGCAGACCGTGAACGTGATCGGCTGTATCAAGACCACGAAGACCGAGGCGTTTTTCGATGCGACGGGTTTGCCGCTCAAGCTGTATCGCCGCGAGTTCGGCAGTCTGCCGATCCGGCTGGCGGGCGATTATCAACTGATCGGTTTGGACGTGGCGGCGGCTTGGACCGAAGAACGCGACGCGGTGACGATCGGGGTGGTCAATCCGAATCGCGAGGCCCGGACGCTGACGCTGGAGATCGACGGCGTGCGGCTGGCCGGCGAGGGGGACGGCTGGGTGATCGCCGGGGACGATCCGCGGCTGTACAACGAGGCGGGGGAAACCCGTTTGGAGATCGTGGATCGGACGATCCCGGTGGACGGCTCACTGGACGTGCCGCCGTTGAGCATTGTGGTGGTACGGCTGGCCGTGGTGGAATAAGGAGGAGCGGACGTCACTTCGCGTTGTTTGTACTGGAAGCCCGCGGTCTACTATGGATGGGTGATGGTTCCCCTGTCCATGGCCGTCTTGATCGCCAGTTCGCCGGGGCAGACGTTTGGTGTTTCTGTTTTCACCGAATCGATCCGCACCGCGCTGGGGCTGAGCCATGGACAGCTGGCGGCGGCCTACACGTTGGGAACGCTGCTGGGCGCGGTGCCGATCACGTTGATCGGCCATCAGATGGACCGTTACGGGCTGCGCCGGACCCTGCTGGTGGTGATCGGGCTGTTCAGTCTGACCTGCGGGTTCATGTCGCTGGTCCAAGGCTGGCTGACGCTGGTCCTGGCCTTTTGCCTGCTGCGCATGCTCGGTCCGGGCGCCTTGGCCTTTCTCAGCGGGAACGCGCTGCCGTTCTGGTTCGAGCGGCGGTTGGGTTTGGTCGAGGGACTCCGCCAGGTGGGCATGGGGGCCGCCATGGCCTGCATCCCCGCCTTTCACCTGTGGCT
>SLEY01000597.1 GCA_007124535.1 Planctomycetaceae bacterium | reverse complement strand
GCTGGCGGTGGAAAAGGCGAACAGGGGGGCGGCTTGGATGTTGGCGAAGAAACGGCGGCCGTTCAATCCGGTGAACACCCGCAGCAGGAAGGGGTAAACCAGGAACATGTGCAGGGCGAGCACGAAGAGGACCAGCAGGAAGTACTGCAGCAAGGGCAGCAGGGCCTCGAACCCCTGGGTGGCGAAGACCCGGGCCATCAGGCAGAACACGCCATAGGGAGCCACCCGCACCAGGATCAGCACCATTTGCATCAAGACCCGGTTCAGATCGCGAAACCCCTGCTCCACGCGTTGGGCGGGTTCCCCGACCAGCGAGATGGCCAATCCCAGGAAGACCGCAAACACGATCACCTGCAGCATATTTCCTTCGGCCATCGACTGCACCGGATTGGCCGGGACGATATTCACGAGCACTTCGGAGAGAGGAAGCGACTCGGCCGGCGTGAACTGGGCCTCGGTGGGCAGATCGAACCCCCGCCCCGGGCGCAGCAGCAGGGCCAGGCTCAGGGCCAGTGTGATGGCGATGGCGGTGGTCAGGAAGTACAGGGCCACGGTGCGCACCCCGATCCGCCCCAGTTGGGTCACGTCCTTCAGCGAACAGGTGCCGGCCACCAGGGACACAAAGACCAGGGGGACGACCATCATGGTCAGCGAGCGGATGAACATCTGGCCGACGACGGCGAACAGTCCGTCGACCACCAGTTCGTTCACCAGGTCGATGGGCGAGAGCCAGTTCAGCAGCAACCCGAGGCCGGCTCCCGTCAACATGGCCACCACGATCTTCCGGGTCAGTCCAGTTCCTGGTCCTTTCACAAGTCACCTCCGCAGGCTGCCTTGGCCATACCGGCTGGTGCTGCCGGTTCATGGGTGTTCGGGATGGAACAGCCGATAGGTTTTGTAGCCGCCTCCGACATTGCAGGCGGGGAACCCGTGCTGGCTCAAAATGCGCGTCGCCACATAGCCCCGCTGGCCCACCTGACAGAAGGCGGCGATCGTGCGGTCCCGCGGCAATTCGTCCAGGCGCTCCCGCAGTTCGTCCAGCGGGATCGAGAGCGCGCCCGGCACGCTGCCGCGGGCAAACTCGGCAGCCGTCCGCACGTCCAGCAACCGCGGCGGCGATTCGCTCTCCAACCCCAACACCGTCTCCCAGTCCACTTGGGGATGGTCGCCGCGGAGCAGGCCGGCAGCCACAAATCCCGCCATGTTGATCGGGTCCTTGGCCGAACCGAATTGGGGCGAATAGGCCAGTTCCATCTCTTCCAGGTCAAAGACCGTCATCCCCGCCTGAATCGCTACGGCCAGGATATCGATCCGCTTGTCCACGCCCAAGCCCCCTACCGCCTGGGCCCCGAGTATTCGGCCGGTCTCCGGGTGGAACAACAGTTTCAAGGTCATGGGCTGGGCGCCCGGATAGTAACCGGCATGGTGCGCGGGATGGATGTAGACCTTGCGACAGGGCCGTGCCTGGCGAACCAGCATCGCTTCCGTGGCCCCCGTCATCGCGGCCGTGCGGTCAAAGACGCGAACGATCGACGTGCCCTGCGTACCCCGGTAGCGGACGGTTCGCCCCAAGATGTGATCGGCAGCCAAACGGCCTTGGCGATTGGCCGGACCCGCGAGCGGAATCGACAGCGCCTCGCCCGTAACCACATGCGTCACTTCGATCGCATCCCCGACCGCATACACGTCCGGATCGCTGGTCTGCAAAGACTCGTTGACCCGGATCCCGCCGCCGCTGCCGATTTCCAAGCCGGACTGGACTGCCAGCCGGTTGTCCGGCCGCACGCCGACTCCCAACACGACCAATTCGGCCGGCAAGCGATCGCCGCCCGTCAAATGGACCTCCAGCCCCTCGGCAGCCGGTGTCAGCTCGGTCACGGATTGGCCCAGCCGCACCGCGACTCCCTGCCCGGTCAGCGACTCGAGCAACGGCGTGGTCATCTCCCGATCCCACTGGGGAAGCACCTGGTCCCGCAACTCGACCAGCGTCGTGTTCACTCCCCGGCGGACCAGATTCTCCACAATTTCCAAGCCGATGAATCCGCCGCCCACCACCACCGCTCGCCGCACCCCGCGGTCCACACAGGCCTTGATGCCATCCACATCGGCCAGATTCCTCAAGGTGCAAACGCCGGGCAGATCCAGGCCGGGGAGGGGCGGACGTACCGGCGCGGCGCCCGGCGACAGGATCAGCTTGTCATACGTCTCGTCATACTCCCGCCCGGTCGCCAGATCCCGCGCCCGCACCCGCTTGGCCTCCCGGTCGATCGCTTCGACCGAAGTGCGGATGCGGACATCCAGCCGAAACCGCTGCCGCAATCGCTGGGGCGTGGTCACCAGCAATTTCCCGCGATCTGCGATTTCCCCACCCACGTAGTACGGCAACCCGCAATTGGCGAAGGACACATCCGGCCCGCGTTCGAACACGATAATCTGGGCGGTTTCCGACAAACGGCGCGCTCGTGCGGCCGCCGAAGCCCCCCCAGCCACCCCACCTACGATCAGTATTTTCATGCGTCGTGATGCCTCTCCCTCGTGTTGCCCGCCGCACCCGAATCACGCTCCCGGCACCGAACTCATCCTGCCCGGAACCCCCGAATCGCCGCAGATTCTAGCGGCGATCTGCGGGCATGTCAATTTTCGAACTTAGGAGCTAAAAGTTCACCACCCATGTAGGCTATTGCTCCCTTGAAGCGGGCCATTGAAAAAAAACGCCAAGATTTTGCACGCTTGCCGAAAGCTCTCAGTGCTCTCGACGTGGGCGGTGCGGATGCGAGACAGCGAGTGGTCCAGGTCGGGCCGGATATCGAACCGGCCTGCACGCACCTGCCGACGGATGTTGGCGACCGCCGAGGAGGTCGCTCAGCCCCCCAAACGTCCAGCCCCACCGCGTGGATTGCGACGGGCCCATGCCGCGAAAACACGAACCCTCGCCCATGCTGGGGTACAGATGAATCAGTTGTTAGCCACCTCATTGGCCGTGCAATGCACGAACACGTCGCTCGGAAGATCCACGTGGTTCTTCGGTGCCCATTTCCTCCAATTCGCGGCGTTCAGCCCGCTGCTATCACTCCAACTGGTGTTCGGTTAGAATGCGCCGCGAGCGACGTTCGATTCGGAACTCCCTCGACCGACGGGTCGAGCGATGCGAAGGGATGATCATGGCGGAGATTCGTCTGCTGTTCACGGCCGCCAATGACGCTTGGACCGTCCGACCGGTCTTGGAACAGACCGGCGCGCCGGCGTCTCGCGGCGATGCCGTGCCACTGGCCTTCGATTTGAACAACGACCAACAGACCGAGTTGCGGTGGTATCTGGAAGAGTATATGGACCTGCCGGATCACGGTTCGCAAGTCCGTGCCCGCCGGATCGAAGGCGAGATCGCCACGTGGGGCAAAACGCTGTACGGCCATGTGTTCGGGGCGGAGGCCAACGC
>SLEY01000616.1 GCA_007124535.1 Planctomycetaceae bacterium | reverse complement strand
CCAGCCGGTCGTCGGCCCCCGAAGCCAGTCGGCCCGCCTTGCCCAGCCGATCGACGAGTCCCGAAACCGGCCGGTCGGCATTGCCCAGCCGACCGTCGGCGCCCGAAGCCAGTCGGCCCGCATTACCCAGCCGACCGTCCACGCCCGGAGCCAGTCGGCCAGCTTTACCCAGCCGGTCGTCCGCGCCCGGAGCCAGTCGGCCAGCTTTACCCAGCCGGGCGACGAGTCCCGAAACCGGGCGGTCGGCCTTGCCCAGCCGGTCGGCCGCGGCCCAGGCTGGTCGGCCGTCACTTTCCGCGGGGTCGCCGGCGCGCGAGTCCGATCGTTCGTCGCTGCCGGCGGCGCGGTCGAGTCGTTCCGCGACCGGTCCTAGTCCGGCCGCGGGCGGGTCGAGTCGTTTGAGTCTGCCGTCCCGGCCGTCCTCCTCGTCCGGGCAGACCCCGCGCGCCGAGACTCGGCCTGAATCTCGGTCGGCGATTGGACGAGCGGCCGCAGCCGCCGCGGAGCGCGGCGCGGCTCGCTCCCCCCGCAGCCTCGACCGGGGCGCCAGCGGCCGCGGTTCTGCCGCAGCCGCTCGCCTCCCGGACCGTGGGGACCGTGGACGTGGGTCCCGCGGACGCTCGAATGACTGACCCTCGGACTTCGCCCTCTCCCCGCGCGTTCCCACTCGACGACCGCGGGGATTCCCCGGTAGAATGGCGGCAATTCTTGCCCCCAACGATCCGCTCTGGAGAAACCGATGAATCGAAGTCTCGTTTTTTCGCTGACCATCTTGGCCTGCTCGCTGGCGCCCTCACTCGTCCAGGGGGAAATAGCGGGGCCTTTGACCCAATATGTGGCCCGGGCGGATGCCAGTTATCAGTGGACGGTCCGGCAGACCGGCCAAGTGGCGTCGGCCGAGTATGCCGAGCTGATCCTGATTTCCCAAACGTGGCGCGAGATCGTCTGGAAGCACCAGATGTTCGTGGTGAAACCGAACTCGATGCCCGCCGGAACCCGGCATGCCCTGCTGTTCATCAGCGGCGGCTCGTGGCGTGACGAGCTTGAAAGCGGGCGGAGCAGGCCGCCGGCCGACGCGCAGCTTTACGTGATGCTGGCCGAATTGCTCCGCACGCCGATTGTGGTGTTGCTGCACGTACCGCATCAACCGATCTTGGGCGGGCGATTCGAAGACGACGCGATCGCCCACACGTTCCAAGAATACCTGCGGACCAAGGACGCCGAATGGCCGCTGTTGCTGCCGATGGTCAAGAGCGCGGTGCGGGGCATGGATGCGGCCCAAGAATTCGCCAGCCGCGAATGGTCGCTGGAGCTGGAAACCTTTACGGTGACGGGAGCCTCCAAACGAGGTTGGACCACCTGGCTGACCTCGGCCGTCGATTCCCGCGTGTCCGGCTTGGCCCCGATGGTGATCGACATCCTGAACATGGGACCGCAACTGGCGCACCAGGAGGCGGCTTGGGGCCGGCCCTCCCCGCAGATCCACGATTACACCCAGCGCGGCTTGCACCGGGAACTGCAATCCGAACGTGGCCGGTCCCTGCTGGACATCGTCGATCCGTACGCCTACCGCGACGTGCTGACCCAACCCAAACTGATCATCTTGGGCACGAACGATCCGTACTGGACGGTCGATGCGCTCAATTTGTACTGGGACGGTCTGGCCGGCGACAATTACATCCTGTACGTGCCGAACAACGCGCATGGACTGAGTGATCTGGGACGGGTGTTCGGCAGCCTGAACGCCCTGCATCAGCACGTGTACCGCGAGCAACCGCTTCCCCGGCTATCGTGGGAATTCGAGGAACGGGAGCCGTCGGTGCGTCTGAGCGTTCAATCCGATCCCCCGGCTCGGCGGATGCTGGTCTGGAAGGCCACGTCGCCGACCCAGGATTTCACCGCCGCACGTTGGCGTTCGCAACCGATGGAAAACCGCGGCTCGGAATACGCCTACCATGTCGAACCCCCGGGCGAAGGCTACCTGGCGGTGTTTGCCGAAGCCCAATACGATTCGCTGGACGCTCCCTTCTTCTTCTCGACCAACCTGCGCGTCTTGGCGGCCGAATGACCCATGACTAACCATCTGTCGAGCCATAGAAGACCGCTTCGTTCAATGCGCCTTCCCGCTGGGCCAGGATGCAGGTGACCACGGCATCGCCGGTGATGTTCACGGCGGTGCGGCACATGTCCAACAGGCGGTCGACTCCCAGGATCAACCCGATGCCCTCGACCGGCAGTCCCGCCTGCTGCAGGACCATCGCCAGCATGATGGTGGCCATGCCGGGGACCCCCGCCGTGCCGATCGAAGCCAGGGTCGCGGTCAGCACGACCAGGCCATAGCCGGCCACTCCGATCGGGAGGTTGTACGCCTGGGAGATGAACACGGTGGCACAGCCCTGCAGGATGGCCGTGCCATCCATATTGATCGTCGCTCCCAGCGGGATGGTGAACGAGGCGATCGAGTTATGGACGCCCAGTTTGTTTTCCACGGTTTCCAAGGTGATGGGGATGGTGGCGTTGCTGCTGGCGGTGGAAAAGGCGAACAGGGGGGCGGCTTGGATGTTGGCGAAGAACCGCCGGCCGCTCAATCCGGTGAACACTCGCAGCAGGAACGGGTAGACCAGGAACATGTGCAAGGCGAGCACGAAGAGGACCAGCAGGAAGTACTGCAGCAAGGGCAGCAGGGCTTCGAACCCTTGGGTGGCGAAGACCCGGGCCATCAGGCAGAACACGCCATAGGGAGCCACCCGCACCAGGATCAGCACCATCTGCATCAGGACCCGGTTCAGATCGCGGAACCCCTGTTCCACGCGTTGGGCGGGTTCCCCGACCAGCGAAATGGCCAAGCCCAGGAAGACCGCGAAGACGATCACCTGCAGCATATTCCCTTCGGCCATCGACTGCACCGGATTGGCCGGCACGATATTCACGAGCACTTCGGAGAGCGGAAACGCCTCGGCCGGCGTGAATTGGGCCTCGGTGGGCAGATCGAACCCCCGCCCCGGCCTCAGCAGCAGGGCCAGGCTCAAGGCCAGTGTGATGGCGACGGCGGTGGTCAGGAAGTACAGGGCCACGGTGCGCAACCCGATCCGCCCCAGCTGGGTCAGGTCCTTCAGCGAACAGGTCCCGGCCACCAGGGACACAAAGACCAGGGGGACGACCATCATGGTCAGGGAGCGGATGAACATCTGGCCGACGACGGCGAACAGTCCGTCGACCACCAGTTCGTTCACCAGGTGGATGGGCGAGAGCCAGTTCAGCAGCAGCCCGAGGCCGGCTCCCGTCAACATGGCCAACACGATCTTCCGGGTCAGTCCAGTTCCTGGTCCTTTCACAAGTCACCTCCGCAGGTTGCCTTGGCCATACCGGCTGGTGCTGCCGGTTCATGGGTGTTCGGGATGGAACAGCCGATAGGTTTTGTAGCCGCCTCCGACATTG
>SLEY01000412.1 GCA_007124535.1 Planctomycetaceae bacterium | reverse complement strand
CTCGGGCGGCGCCTGGAAGCCCAGCCGCACCTTGTCACCCGAAACACCGATCACGGTCACCAGGATCGAATCCCCGAGTTTCACCTTTTCACCTTGCTTTCGCGACAGTACCAGCATTACGAACTCCCTCGCGTTATGAAATGTAGGATTAGGACACGCCGATATCGGCTAACCCCGCCGCGCGTGGGGGCACGGCGGACGGAGTGGGTGGATTCAAGCCTCCCGTGGGCCGGGACCTCGGGTGACGGTGTGAAGTTTCTGTAGGCAGGACCGCCGTGGAGCCTCGATCAATGGCAATTTGTGGCGATTGAAAAAACTGGGAGGTTGACCGACAAAATAGGCTATCGGCAAGATAGGCGAGATGGCTTTGGTTTGATAGAAAAAGATTGCTGTAATGATCAGCGAAGGCAAGTCGAGTGCACCGGCGCCGCACGCCCAGCCGTTACAACCGGGCGTGCGGTGCTGCAGGATCTAGGGTGCGGCGGGTGCAAAGAAGCTGTAGTAGGTCTCCGCGTTGGCGATCCGTTGGAGGTACAGGCAGGCTTCTCGCAAATGGTAATCGCCCCACATGCAGGACTCGCCCCGGGGGATCGAGGAGCCGGCCGGGACGTGATCCCAGCCGCGAGGACGATGGTAGATCGTGTGCAACAACAGACCTTGATGGTCTTCTCGGGTGCTCAGATAGGGTTCGCCGAGCAGTGTCCGCAGCACGGTCAGTCCGGCTTGCCAGTAGGGGCTTCCGGTTTCCGAATCGGAGCCGAGGTAATGTCCCAGGCGCAACAGGCCCTGGGCGGCGATGGCGGCTGCCGAGCTGTCCACGGGTTCATGCTCGTTGAACGGATCGGCTGGCCGGCTGGTCACGTCGCCCAGCAGCACCAGTCCCGGGGCGCCGGTATCCCAGTAGGGCACACCGTCGGTCGGCGTCGAATCCAGATAGAAGTCACAGGCGGCGGTGGCGGCGCGCCGCATCATGCGCTGGATGTCCTCACGACCTCCCCACTCGTCCAGTTCTTCGTCCGGTAGGGTTTGCACGAATTCCAGCTGTTCGGCATACCCCAGCATGATCCATGCCAGTCCGCGGGTCCAGGTGGTAAAGGCGCTGTAGCCCTGTTGGGTGCTGGGACAACGATAGCGTCCATCGTGGGGGTTAAAGATGCTTTCGTGGGCCACTCGGCCGCGCACATCGTACACGTCGCGCCCCTGGCCGTAGTACACGTTGTACTTGGCCGTGGTCCGAGCGTGTTGGATCAAGCGATCCAGAAGGGAAGTTACCTGATCATTTTCGCCCATCAGGCAATGGCCCAGGCAATGGGCCAGGCCCAGGGAGCGGAGCGAGCGGATCGTGTCGGAGAACAGCGAATGCGGTCCGTTGAACGAGCAAATGAAGCCATGCCCGTCGCAGGTGGGGCTCCAGCGGGCCGCCTGAACCGCGCCGCTGGCCTTCAAGGCGAGTTCGTAGAAGGCCTGTTCGCGGGCATCGAACGGGATCCGGCCTTCCAGCATCAAGCGGCGCAGGTTGCCGTAGGTACTGACATTATTGAATCCATGGTCATGCACCCCGAGGTGGGTCAGGTGCGAAGCCATGTGCTGGAAGGTGTTTTCGCGGCCGATCTCCAGGAAATCGGTTTCGCCGGTGGCGTCGAACTGCAGGACGGCCGAACCGAACTCGAAACCCTGCGTCCATTCGGTCCAGCCCTGGGCTGTGTAGCGGCCCTCGACGGTGAACACCGGGGTCCCGGCGCGGCGCTGCGAGTCCGCTTGGATGGCCAGGATCTTGTGAGCGGACAACTGCCACATCCGCTGGATCGCGGGCATCAGGTCGTTGGGGCGCAAAGCGGAATCGATGGGGATCATGGTAGCTCCTTCAGCCAAAGCAGATGAATCAGACGCCGGTCTCGACTACGGTTCCGCCGGTGTCAGCGACCAAGCCGGCACCCATTCGACGCCCGCCCGCTGCATGCCGAACTCGGCCTGCAACCGCCGCTGGAAATCCGCCAGATGGCCGGCGCCATAAAAAATAGCCAGTCGGCGACGGCCCGCCGCCAACTCCCGCCGGAGAACCTCTAACGCCTTGGTGTTCCGGTCGGTGACAATCGTCGAGCCTTCCGGGCCGTCGAACAGCTCCAACTGGCCGCCAAGTTCCGAGAACTCTTCGGCCAGAATCAATCGCATCCGGTGCGCCCGGTCTTCGGCCAGCATGGCGGCCAGCATCCGCAGATCGCTGGAACCCCAAGGCTCGCGAGCCTGCTCGCCAAGCGATCTCCCCAGCATGCGGAAGAAGTAGCCGGCGAAACTCTCGTTGCGAGCCCGCATGCTCCGCGCGAATTCCTCCGGCGTCATGTCGGCGTGCACCATGTTGGCGGCCGTGTAGTCGATATGGTCCAACTGATACGCCAGTTCCAGCATGGCCGTCATGCCCAGCTGAACCCCGCCAACCAGCGTTCCCGGCCGTTCGCCCGGCACGGGAACCGTCGCTTCCTCCGGGGCGACTAATTCGTACAGCACGGCGTCGTAGCCGCGGAAACGTCGATTCAGCTCCTGAAAATAGGCCGCTTCCCCTACGTGGATCACCCCAATCAGATCGACGTACTGACCACTATCAGGGGAATCGCTTGGCACAAAACGTACGATGGCCGTCTTGAGGGCCACCGGTTGGCGATCAGCATCCCGATGCAGGCGGATGAATTGATCCTCCACCGGCGACTCAGCCGATCGGGCGGCGGTCGGCGCCGTCAGCAGCCCCCACGCAACCAGAAATGTCAAAAAAAACCGTGCCAGAATACGGGTCATCGATTTACGCTCTTTCCCCATCGAAGGAATCGTGCTCGCCAAAATCACCTGCCGCCGACACCGGCAGGACTTGCTTTCAGTATAAGCCCAAAGAAGGCATCTGTCGATTACAACAGGTACCCGGAGGGCGTCCGACCCGGGGTGTTCGATCTGTGCCTGGCACGGCATAAGCGTTTGGCCCCCTGATGGTTCTGCAATGAACCCCTTCTGCGAAGGGTTTACGAGACATGATGGAGTGCGGTGGCTCGACGCCGCTTTCGTCTTTCGTAAACTTTGAATTCATCCTGCCGGTGGTCGAGTTCACGATTTCATACGATCGCTGTCGGAGAAGCCGGGAGAAAGGCCCGGCCAAAGCGGCGTCGAGCGACCGCACTCCAGAGACTTTACTTTCAAGCGGAAACCCACTGGGCGAAAACGGGACGAACGAAACACTCCAGGTCAGCCCCCTTTTCTGATGGAACCTGTTTTTAAGGGGGGGTGTAATCTGGCTAGTATTGCCGAATACTGTGGATCGATTCGGCGGTCTGGGGGGCAGGACAGGCGGAAAGACCCGGATTTTCCGCACGGCTTATCTTTCTGGTTCAACTTTCATCGTTGCGTGGTCCGATATTACCGTCACACACGGAAAAACGGGAACCCTGGACTCGGG
>SLEY01000377.1 GCA_007124535.1 Planctomycetaceae bacterium | reverse complement strand
TGAACATCCTCGGCTATGCCCTGATCGCCGTGGCCATCATTTGGTTTCTGTACAAAATGTATGTCTCGTACACATCGGCCGGCGGGACCGATTTTGCCATGCCCGTGTATGATGCCGCACTCTATCCGCCCATTATGGTGGCCGTAGGGGCCTACCTGGTTATGCAGAGTGCGGGCGAGCCTTGGCCCATCTGGGTCTACGTCGTGATCGCCGTTGTCACGGCGGGCTTGAGCGCCGGCTTGATCCGCCTGATGGAGGAGTTGGGCGACAAGCCGCTGTAGTGCCGTGTTAAGCGGGAAGCGATGATTCGAGGCGATTGCCTGCCTTTGGCGGCGAGTGATCCAACGTCCGGGAGATTCGCGCGCCCCGCCCCAGCAGCTTGACAACGGCCCCCATCACCGTCAGACTGGGGCGAATGGCAGGCATGCCGTTCCAACGGAGCTCGGCGATGACCATTCGCATCGACGACATCCGTGTCAACCTGGTCCCCCCAGCCGGAAGGAAGGTGAATCATGAGTCCGATCACACGACGCGAACTCCTTGCAGGCGGTGCGGCCGCCTTTTTGTCGCTGTCCGGGGTAGGGGGCCGCGTGCGGCGGGCCCAAGCATCGCCGGAACGGACCGCCTCGGTCGAGAAATACGGCGGCTTCAAAATGGGGCTCCAAAGCTACTCCTTGCGTCACTTCAGTCTCGAGCAGACGATTCAACATGTCGCCCGTTTGGGATTGCACTGGGTGGAGTTTTTTCCGGGCCATTATCCGGTGACCGACGACGAATCCCGCATTGCCCAGGTGGCAGCCCTGCTGGAACCGCACGACATGCATCTGCCGGTTCATGGCGTGCATCGCTTTGGCGGCGACGAGTCGCACAACCGCCGCATTTTCCAGTTCGCAAAATTGGCCGGTATCCCCCTGTTGTCCGCCCATCCCTCGTCCGACTCGTTTCCGATCCTCGACCAACTGGTGAAGGAGTTCGACATCAAGATCGGCATCCACAACCATGGACCGGGCCATGCGTACGACCGGATCGAGGATTCGCTCAAGGCCGTGGAGCCGTGGGACCGGCGCATCGGTTTCTGTCCCGACACCGGCCACTGCATGCGCTCGGGAGAAGATCCGGTGGAAATGGTCCGCCGCATGGGCGAGCGGTTGTACGGGATGCACTTGAAAGACCACGCGCACATCGGACGCGACGGACCGCCCGAAACCATTTTGGGGGAAGGGGCCCTGGATCTGCAAGGTTTTTGCCAAGCGATGCGCGAGGTGGAGTTCGACGCGCCGATCTCCTTGGAGTACGAATTGAACCCCCAAAATCCGCTGGATGACATCCGCCAGGGTCTGGAGAATTTCGCCGCCGCCGCCAAGGCCGACTGACGGTTCCCCGGTCTTGTGATTTGCGGCATTAGCGCGCGTAAGGCAGGGGGGCCCCTTGGCCGCCGATGTTCAGACGCCGGTGCAGATGCCCTCGGTCGATTCGTCCCCCACGCACCCCAACTGCCGGTCATGAGCGGTGAAACCCCAAGTGGCACGGCACGTCCTGTGAGTGGCCGAACTCCGCGCCGGGGTCCATCTTAGCCCATATCGAGTGCCGAATCGGCGCCTGCCTACAGGCGCTGTTCGAGTTCTTCGAGCAGTTCTTCAAAGTGTTCCAGCGCGGTTTCGATCGGCTCCGGGCGAGTCATATCCACCCCTGCATCACGGAGCAGGTCCAGCGGGTCTTTCGAACAACCGCCCTTGAGGAATCCCAGATAGTCGTCCAGTTCCTGGCGGCCTCCCTGCAGGACCCGTTGGCTGAGGGCAATCGCGGCCGAGAGCCCCGTCGCATACTTATAGACGTAGAAGGCGCGATAAAAATGGGGGATTCGGAAGCATTCCCAGGCCAGTTCGTCATCCAGGACAAAATCGGGGCCGAAATACTCCTGCAGCAGCCTGCGATAGGTGTCCTGGAAGCTCTGAACGGTCAGCGGTTCTCCCGCCTCGGCCATTTCGTGGGTCTGCCGTTCGAATTCCGCGAACATCGTCTGGCGTACGATGGTGGCCCGGATACTATCCAGTTCCCGGTTGATCAGATAGGCCCGCTGGTGGTCGTTACGGGCGCGGTGGAACAGGTACTGGAACAGGAGTTGTTCGTTGAAGGTGCTGGCCACTTCGGCCACAAAAATCGTGTAATCGTAGTATTCCACCGGTTGGTTGCGGGCGGAGAAGTACGAGTGCATGGAATGACCGGCTTCGTGGGCCAGGGTGAAGACATCCTCGAGCACATCGGGTTTATAGTTCATCAGGATGTAGGGATCGCCATCGAAGGAACCACAGCTGAAGGCCCCACTTTGTTTTCCTCGGTTGGGGTAGCGATCACACCAGCGGCCGCGGAGGCCTTTTTCGAGCACGCGGCAGTACTCCTTTCCCAGCGGTTGGAGGGCGGCCAGGATCGTCTTGGTGGCTTCGTTCCAGGTTCGCCGCGTGGAGAGGTGGCTGAGGATGGGCACGTAGGTGTCGTAGACGTGGATGTCTTTCAACCGCATCTTCCTGCGGCGGAAATCGAAGTAACGGTGCACCGCGGGCAGGTGGCGTTTGACGGCGGCGATCAGGTTATCGTAGACACGGATGGGCACCTGATCGGGGAAGAGGGCCGCGGCCACGGAGCTTTCGAAGCCGCGGGCCCGGGCGTAGTAGACGTCGGCTTGGATCGAACTGCTGAGCGTGGCGGCCAGCGTGTTCTCGTGGGCTTGGAACTGCCGGTAGAACTGGTGGAAGGCAGTTCGCCGCACGCTCCGCTTGGGCGAGTGCAGCAGTTGAGAGAACGTGGCATTGCTCAATTCGATCCGTTCGCCCCGTTCATTGGTCACATGGCCGAATCTCAAGTCCGCATCGTTCAACTGGCGGAAGGTCTTGGAGGCCGCCTGCGCCATCTCGCCCTGCATCGCCAGCAAACGCTCCTCCTTCTTGCTGAGCGTATGTTTCTTGAATCGCAGAATCCTTTCCAGCATCAGGCGGTAGGGGGCCAGCGCTTCGGTGGCCAGCCATTTCTGCATCTTGCCGGCAGCGATGCCCAAGATCTCCGGGCGGATGAAGCTGGCTGCCTGCTCCGCTCGCGTGGCCGTATTCTGATAGCGAGCCAACATGCCCTGATAATGGCTGTTGGCTTGATCCTCCGCCGTGCGAAGAAAGGCGTAGCAGCCCAGACGCTCGTCCAAGCGGGACAGGTCGCTGTCGAATTTCAGGCAGGCCGCCAACACCTCCGGGCTCTCGCCCAGCCGGCCCCGAAACGGTTCGTATCCGTCGATCCGCTTGCCGTAACGGCGAAAAGCTTTTTCCCAAGCCCCGTCGTCGGGGTACAGACTGCTCAGATCCCAAGTGTCGGCCGGTTTGATTTGATGACGCTCGGGTAACGGCTTGGTTTTCATGATCCAGCGTGACCTATTCGAAAATCAGTAAAAAGAGTGCCACCAAT
>SLEY01000420.1 GCA_007124535.1 Planctomycetaceae bacterium | reverse complement strand
TTGGTGATCCACCCCGCTGAAAGGGAGAAAGCCATGAAAAATTCCGAGCTGCAGACGTATCGGGAGCGTTTGAAGTTGCTGCGGGCCAGGCTGCGCGGGGACGTCAGCGCGATGACCGAATCGGCCCTGAACAAGACCCGGGCGGAAGCCAGCGGCGACCTCTCGTTCATGCCAATTCACATGGCCGACGTGGGAACGGACAATTACGAGCAGGAGTTCACGCTCAGTTTGTTGGAGAACGACGAGAACACGTTGGAAGAGATCGAAAACGCTCTTGAACGGATTGAAGAGGGAGTCTATGGTGTTTGCCTGGAGTGCGAGCGGGCCATCCCCAAGACGCGTTTGAATGCGATCCCCTTTACGTCGTACTGTGTCAAGTGTGCTAGCAGAATCCAAAGCAAAACCCGCCGTTGAGCTACCTCCGGTACCCCGAAATCGTTATGTCGTGTTTGCGGCTATCGCCGTTGTCGGTTGCGCAGTGGACTTGCTGACGAAACACTGGGTGTTCCAATGGCGCGGGATGCCGCGCTGGAGCAACGAGTGGTGGTTGTGGGAGGGTTACGTCGGCATCCAAACCGCCCTGAATGACGGTGCCCTGTTTGGATGGGGCTCGGGTTTCGGACCCTTGTTTGCCTTGCTTTCCCTGGTTGCCGCTGTGGGGATCGTGGTCTGGCTCTTCGGTTACGGCGCCGCTCATGATTGGCTCTTGACACTCGCGCTGGCCTTCATCATGGGCGGAATCGGGGGGAATCTCTACGACCGGCTGGGGCTCTGGGAGAACCCCGAACTGGCCGGTGAATTTCGTAGCGAGGTACGTGACTGGATCCTCCTACGCTATGGCGAATTCACCTGGCCGAACTTCAACGTCGCCGATTCGTTGCTGGTCTGCGGAGCGGCCCTGCTGATGACGCATGGCGTGCTGTACAAAGAAGAATCCCAGCCGCCGTCACCCCGACCGGATGCCCATACGTGAGGCAACGCGCGGCCGGTTGCGATGATTGACTTCTTGGCCGACTCGCGTTATACCTGAGGACTCCGTTATCTTCACCCTGGATGGATTTGGGACTGCCTGCTGCGTGTCCGTCAACCGGAACGAGCGTTTGCTTGTCGGTCGGTGGAGCCGTGGTCGGAGGAAATCAGGCGACAACGATGAAGCTTTCACGGACCGTCTCCTACGCCGTCCGAGCCATGGTGCAATTGGCTCAGAGCGACCCGGACACACCCGTTCCT
Source organism: Planctomycetaceae bacterium (assembly GCA_007124535.1). Taxonomy (GTDB): domain Bacteria; phylum Planctomycetota; class Planctomycetia; order Pirellulales; family Pirellulaceae; genus SLMF01. The sequence goes on along the minus strand of SLEY01000420.1, from coordinate 2,221 downwards.
TGCAGCCGCTTGGCGTCCCGGGGCGACATGCCCGAACGGTTCCTGCTGCAAATCCTTCGCGTGCTGGTGACGCAGGGGATCCTCCGCTCCACGCGCGGGGTTGATGGGGGGTATTCGCTGACCCGGCCTCCGGACCAGATTTCGCTGCTGGACGTGATCGAAGCCATCGAAGGTCCGTTGGCGGCGGAAACTCCCGACAAAGCCCCGCAAGCTCCGCCGGAAGACAAGCTCCGCCTGGCGCTCTGGCAGATCACCCGGAACGTGCGCCAGAATCTGGAATCGATCAAGCTGTCCCAACTAGTGGAGCCGCCGGAGATCCCCGAACCACCGCCGCCGGATTCCCCAAAGTAACCCTACGGTTCGCGCAATGCCACTCGACACCCGGGGCAATGCCGTCCCACCACTTTCCTGCCGCCAAGGTCACCTCCCATGAACGCGTCCTCCGAAATTGCCTCACGTCTTCGCATTGCCGTGGATGCGGCGCAGGAAGCCGGCCGATTGACCCGAGAATTCTTCCGCCGCAGCGATCTGCAGGTCGATTACAAGGCCGACCAATCGCCCGTCACGCCCGCAGACCGGGCCGCAGAGGAACGGTTGCGGAAGCGAATCGCCGCCGCCTTTCCCGACGACGGCATCCTGGGCGAGGAATTCGGCGAGCAGGCGGGCGCTTCCGGCTATCGCTGGATTCTGGACCCCATCGACGGCACGCGATCCTTCGTCTGTGGAGTGCCACTCTACGGCACCCTGGTGGGTGTCGAGCGCGATGGCCGCAGTTTGGTAGGCGTGATCTGCATCCCTGCTCTGGAGGAGTGTGTCTACGCCGCCACCGGTCAGGGCGCTTGGTACTGCGCGGGCAACCTGCCCCCCCGTCCTGCACGCGTGCGACGTCCCGGTAAACTCGAGGAGGCGGTCTTTTTGACCTCCCAGATCGATCTGTTCACCGCACGTGGAGCCCTCCACGTCTTCCAGACGTTGGAGCAGCGAGCTGCGCTCACCCGGACCTGGGGCGATTGTTACGGGTACTTGCTGGTCGCCACCGGACGCGCCGACTTGATGGTCGACCCCGAAGTCAAAGACTGGGACGCGGCGGCCCTGCCGCCCATTCTCGAAGAAGCCGGGGGGGTCTTGACCGATTGGAAAGGAGAACCCGGATTCCAGGGCGGCGAAGCGATCGGCTGCCACCCCGAACTGCTGGACCAGGTCTTGGAGGTGACTCGACCCTTCACCCCCGCGCCCCAGCCGTTCGTGTCTTAAAACAGCTCACAAGTAGTAGAACGTAGCATGGCCCTTCTTTTCCGTCGTTGATGGTCCGACGGGCAGAACGACCAATCCGGAGGGCCGTTCTTCGTCCGAGCTGGGCAAGACAGCGGCGGTGATTTTGCGGGGTTAGGCTTGCGGAGCGAGGCGCGCCTGGATGTCGCCCAGGATCCGTTGCTCTAACCGTTCGTCGCGCCCCAGCGGAATCCAACCCACCGTCTGGCCAATCCCGCGAATTCCCTCCTCGTCCTGGAAAGTCCGCCGCCGTTCCGGCTGCGGATCGGCACGCGCTACCGTCGCATGCTCCGGCTGGTTCACGTCCTCCAGTTCCTTGTGGACCGCCACATCGACCAGAAAACCACTCGGGGATGGGATCACCCGCACCACCGCGCGCCGACGAATCGACTGCAAAGTCGCAAGCCAACGTTCCTTACCGGCGGTCGAGTCGTGTCGCCAAGGTTCGAAGATCGTCGAACCCACTTCAGGGTGGGTCTCGATGCGGCCTTCCAAAACCACATCGTCCAGCACACGCACTCGCTCCTCCCGCTGAATCGAAAAGAACATCATCACCGCCTCCGACACTTGCTCCCACACCAGGTCCGGATCCGAGGCGGATATCTGAAGCGGGTTACTTAGTCGGGCCTCCGGGATCGCATCGGAATCGTGGTGCATTCGAGGGTGCAGCGGCCGCACGCAGCCGGAAAGAACCGAGCAGGCCAGGAAAACAAGCAGGAGGGGCGAAATGCACCTCGGCCGAGCGGCATGGACTTTCCACCCACTGCTTGGAGGCACACTGACAGACCGAAGGAATGGAGGAAAAAGCATAGGAAATCCTCAGAACACAGGCTCCCAACCCTCAATAGCGGATCGTCTGGCGGAGGAGCCAGAGCCCGAGTACCCCGAGAAAGAGATTGCCCATCCAAACCACAATCGGGACCGCATCCCCCGCCTTGGCCCGATCAAC
>SLEY01000216.1 GCA_007124535.1 Planctomycetaceae bacterium | reverse complement strand
TGCGGACGACCCTGGCGTTCTCCGGCCGTGATCTCGAACGCATCGCCATCACCAGCGCGGAACCCAGCGACGGAAAAACCACCGTACTGGTCAATCTGGGCGTCGCCTTGACGCATGCCGGCAAGCGGACGCTGTTGATCGATGGCGACCTCCGCCGACCGGGACTCAGCCGCTGGTTCCAGATGCGAACTGGCGGAGGCCTCTCCGAAATCCTCCGCGGGGACGAAGCACTGGACGTCATGACCCCGCAGCGCATCCAATCCAGCGGCATCCCCCGTCTGGATATTCTCCCCTCCGGCCCCAAACCCGCGGATCCGGTCGAGTTGCTCAGCGGTCCTCGGCTGGCGGATTTGCTGGCCTGGGCCGAAACGAAATACGATCAGGTGATCATTGACTGCCCACCGATCCTGGCGGCCAGTGACGCGGCCGTTATCGGACGCTTGACCGAAGGGTTGCTCCTGGTGGTCCAGCCCGAAAAGAACCACCGGCGTCTGGTCCTGCGGGCCGTGAACGCGCTGGCCGCTTTGGGGGTCGGACTGGTGGGAATCGTCGCCAACCGCATCAGTGACGATCAGCGCAGCGGCTACTACGGCTACGGCGTCTACGGCTATGGCTACGCGGAGGATACGAATTACGTCGAAGAAGAAGATGCGAGCGATCATCTCGACGAATACCCCGACGGTAGCGGAGATGGTGTCAGGAACCCTTTACCGGAACGGCCCAAACGGTGCTGTGCATAAAAGAGTCCTGACACTTTCCCGCGCTGCAGGATTTCCGTCGGTCTCATTTGCGTGGCCTCTCCTCAACGGGGTTTGGCGATGAATTCTGAAGGCGCCGACGGGTTCCGGCAGGACCGGAACCCGTCGGCGGTCGGCCGCAGGCGGGCGGCCGGCGCCGTGACGGCGCCGGCCCGACCGCCCGGGGCACGCCGCACCGGTTCAGCCCAGGATCGTGGTCAGGTCCTCTTCCGGCGTCTTGATCGGCATGATGTTGAACTTGTCCACCAGCACGTCCAGCACGGGCGGGGTGACAAAGGCGGGCAAGCGGGGGCCCAAGCGGATGTTGCGGATGCCCAAATGCAGCAGTGTCAAGAGAATCGCCACCGCCTTCTGCTCGTACCAGCTCAGCACCATCGACAGGGGCAGATCATTGACGCCACAATCGAACGCGCCGGCCAGGGCCGAGGCGATCTTGATGGCCGAGTAGGCATCGTTGCACTGGCCGACGTCCAACAGGCGGGGGATGCCGCCGATGTCCCCGAATTCCAGCTTGTTGAAACGGTACTTGCCGCAGGCCAAGGTCAGGATCACGCAATCGTCGGGCACGGATTCGGTGAAGTCCGTGTAGTAATTCCGCCCCGTCTCCGCGCCGTCGCAGCCGCCGACCAGGAAGAAATGCCGGATCTGGCCGGCTTGGACCGCCTGGACCACCTTGTCCGCCACGCCCAGCACGGCATCGTGGCCGAAGCCCACCAGAATCGTCTTTTCCGGTCCGTCTTCGGCAAAACCCGGCGCGGCCAAGGCCGCTTCGATCACCGGCCGGAAATCCCGGTCGGGTCCGATGTGTTGCACCCCCGGCCACGCCACCAGCCCGCTGGTGAAGATCCGATCCCGGTAGTCCTCCTTGGGCTTTTGGATGCAGTTGGTCGTCATCAGGATCGCCCCCGGGAACTGGGCGAACTCCCGTTTCTGATCCTGCCAGGCGCCCCCGTAGTTGCCCGCCAGGTGCGGGTACTTCTTCAACTCGGGATACGCATGGCAGGGCAGCATCTCGCCGTGCGTGTACACCTGGATCCCCGTCCCCTCGGTCTGCCGAAGCAACTCGGCCAGGTCGGCCAGATCATGACCCGAAACCAGAATGCACTTGCCCCGGACCGGCGTGATCCGCACCGGCGTCGGCTGCTGCTTGCCATACGTCCCCGTATTCGCTTCGTACAGCAGTTCCATCACCTGCAGGTTCAATTCGCCGACCCGCAAGGCCCAGCCCAGCAGCTCGTCCACCTTCGGTTCCGGCTGGGTCAGGAAATCCAGGCCCTCGTGGAAACAGGCGTACACGTCGTCCCGCTCCCGGCCCAGCACGGCAGCGTGCTCGGCATAAGCCGCCACGCCCTTCAAACCGTACAGCACCAATTCCTGCAACCCCACCAAGTCCTCGGACAGACCGTTCCGGCGCGTGGTCAGCGACACCAGCCGACCCTGGGCCACCAGGGCCTCGATGCCGGCCGCCGGCTGCCATGTCGTCGGCCCGTTCAGCCGCTCGGGCGACTCGCCCCGCTCCCGGCAAGCCTCCTCATACAACTGCCGCGCCTGATCCCGATAACGGGCGGCTTCCTGCAAGTGCATCTCCAGCCGAGCCGGGTCGAAGTCCACGTTGGTGACCGTCGCAAACAACGCCCGAATCACAAAACGATCCACGTCGGAATCGCTCTTGCCCAACTGCCGAGCCCGGTGGGCGTACTTCGATACCCCTTTGGTCGCATGGACCAGCAGGTCCTGCAAGGCCGCCGTCTCCGGATCCTTGCCACAGATGCCTAGCTCCGTGCACCCCGTGTTCCGCGCGGTTTGCTCGCACTGATAACAAAACATTTCTACAGCTTGCATTCCACCATCTCCTTGAATTGAAACCTTGTTCTACAGTCCCTGGCCACCCGATCGCTCGCCCACCGCTTCGACCGGCGATGAGGCGTCACACAATGGAAGGGGAAAATTGGAAGCACTCAACACCTGGCCGATCGTTACCCGGGCAAAGGCGGCTTCCACCGTCGCATAGGCCTTGTCCACCTCCTGGTGCAGCGGGCACAACTCGCCGTGCGATTTCAACCCCAGAGGACAGACGCGGATCCGCTCGATCTGGCCTACCGCGTTGACCACATCCAGAATCGTGATCGACTCGGCCTCACGAGCCAATGAATAGCCGCCACCCGGCCCCGGCTGCGAACGCACCAGACCCGCTTTGCCCAGATCCTGGAGCACCTTGTGCAAGTAACGCCGCGGAACCTGTGTCAGTTTGGCGATCTCGTCGGCGGACTGGCGTTCCGCCGGATCACGTCCCAGGCACACGATCGCTCGCAATCCATATTCGGCCGTTTTTGGCAGCATCTCTTTTCCCCTCCGCAGCCTATTCTACATGCCCGCATGTAGATTTCAAGGGCGAATGCAAGTTTTTTTGAAAATCCGTCAGCGCGCGGGGCACGCCCCCCGTGCTCACCCGTTTTTTTGCCAATGGTATCCCACCTGAAACAAACCCTGCGGCCCAACCCATGCGAGCCCCATCCCGAAAACTTGAGCGAGCCAGAGAGTTGCTTAGGAGCGAGAATGCTCCGAATAACAGGCCAGCAGAAGAAAACGCAGGGGACACGGCGCGCCCCACCCGGCCGCTACCGCGTCCGACCTCCCCGGAGGGGAGGTGAAATCATGCTGCTCTTCACCCTCCCGCTTGCGGGAGGGTCGGACGCGGT
>SLEY01000204.1 GCA_007124535.1 Planctomycetaceae bacterium | reverse complement strand
GGTGGCTCCCGCGTAGGCCTGGGCCAAGGCGGTCAGGTAATGGCCCGTGGCATGGCCGCGCAGGCGGGTCGTTTGGCTGTCCCAAAGTCCCAGCGGCTGGGCCCCCTCCGGTTGCGGCTGGCCAAACGCATCCCGGAACATGTAGAGGAACCGGTCGGGGGCGCTGGCCAGCAACCCTTGCACGAATTTGTCGCGGTTCTCCTGGAACGGAGTCGTTCGGCCCCGCTCATCGCGTTCCAGTGCGACCTCGCTCAACGGAAACGGCTCGAGGACCTGTTCGGGTCCGGCGTCCGGCCGGGGCCGAGCCGCGACGACGCTGCCGCCGAAATCGCTCAGCTCTTGCCCGTCGCCGGTTCGGGGCGGGGCCAGGGGCTCGTCGTGCCCCCGCACCGTGATGGAAGCGCGCGGTCGCAAGTCGGTGCCGGGCACCTTGCCCCACACCACGTAGCTGCCGGTCCGGCGCACCGGGCGATTATCGGTGGGAGCGGGCCAGAGCACGCGAACCGGCGGCTGGTCGTCCCGGCCACGGTAACGCCCCGGCAGGAAATACGGCAGATGCGGCAAATGACCCTGCCACGTCTCGATCCGGACGTCCGGAACCTCCTCCAGACCGGCAGCCCAAGCTCCCTGCCAGACCCTGCCCGCGCCGTCAGCCATGCCCTCCAACTCTCCGCCATCGCCTCCCTCGACACCGCCGGCAGCATGCCGGCCATGAATCCGCGCAATGCCGGTGGGCGGCAAGCCGGTATTGTAGAGTCGCACGTCATGCAGGGCCGCATCCAATCGGCCAGCACCGGGGGCGCCGCCCAGATACAAGTCCAAGGGGGAAGTGGGGGCGGATGCGGCGTCGAACCAACGGGCCAGCGCCCCGCCGTCCGCCTGCGCCGAATCCACTCGCCGCCCGTTCACATACAGCCCCAGCCCGTGCTGGCCGGGGTCCAGGACCACCGCCAAATGCACCCAGCTTCCGCGGGGAACACGAACCTGCTCTGCGGCCAGCCGAAATTCTTGCCCTCCGGCGATCAAGGCGACTTCGTAATCGTTCGGTTCCCGGCCCAAGACGGCGGTCAGACGGTGTGTGTCCCCAGCCCGGAAATCGAACAACGCACCCGACCCGCTATCCGGTTGCACATGCCACCAACCCGTCACCGTCAAGGCGTCCACCGCCGCCAAAGCCTCTGCCGGAATTCGCAGAGCGCCCTGCCCCTCCGGCGCCGACAAGCTCAGTACCCGCCCAAAATGCGAGTCGTCCCGGAACAACTCGTCTCGCGGTGCGTCCGAACGCTCCCAATGCAGATCGAAACCATTCCGCGAAGCATCGCGCAGGTCGCCCTGCAACATATATCGGGCAATCAGGGCCGTTTCCCCGATGCCGTCCAGCATCTGATCTCCTCCTTCGTGCCCCAACCCGCTGGCTTCCGATGAATCCAGCGGACTCAGCGCCCCGTCCGAGTCGCCCTGCCGATCTCCGCCGGCAAGGGTCGAGCCTGACAAGGCAACCAGCAGGATTCCCAGGCCTATCCGTCTTGCATCGGGAAAACTCCAAGTCATCATTCACTCCTCTCTGTGGGGGTTCAATTTGTCGCCGGATCCGCCGTTTGCAAGCGGAGATTCGCTTGGCGAACGATATCCAGCCACGGTGCGCGTTGGTTGTCGAATGGGCGAAGTCTGGGACGCCACTCCGCCCACATAGGTACTTGACAGCCGATTTCGCGGGTCGCAGACTGAGTGGAAGACGTGGCAAAAATCGTTGCGGACGCCTTAGGATTGCGCCGGGTCGCGCTCCATTTTTTCCCCATCCGATGGCAGTTCATTTTTTTCGGGTCTCCAAATCGTGGACACCAAGTTAAGATGTTACCCGACCGTAGCGGATGTTTCATGGGGGGGAGCGTTTGTCGTTAGGATCAACATGGGAAAGGAGCCATGATGGGCAGGCACGAGCAGGAGTTCGGCTGCGGCTGCGATTGCGGTTGCGGTTGCGACCGGCGGGATTTTCTGGCGGCGATCAGTGCGAGCCTGGGGGGCTTGGTGTTCACGCCGGTCGCGCGGGGCGAGGAGGCAGAGGCCCTGGAACCTCGCGAAAAACAGAACGCTGCGGTGCGGGCCGTCGTGGTCGGTCCGCCGGATGCCGCCGCCGCACCGCACCTGGCCGCCGTGCGGGAAAGTGCCCGGCAGCAGGGGATCGCCCTGCAGTTGGATGAGCGGCCGGTGAGCGACCGGGAGCAGGCGGAGGCGTTGGCCGCCCAGCTCCAGGCCGCGCGACCCGATGGCCTGGTGGTGGTGGTGTGGGACCAGGCCAGCTTGCCTCAGGCCGATGTGATTCTGGCAGCCGCGGAGGCGTTGCGGACGCCGATGGTTCCAGTGGTGCTGTATTTGGCCGATCCGGAGATCCCGGGCGAAGCCTACCGCCGGCTGGGGTTGTACACGATGCAGGCGCCGGAGGAGGGGGCGGGGATCGCCGAGGGTCTGCGGATGATCAATACGGGCAAGCTGTTGCGGCAGTGCACGATCCTGGGATTCGACAACCGTGAGGCGAGCGAAACCACGGTGCCATTCTTCGGGGTCCGCTTCCGGCTGATCCCCTTCGATCGCTATGCCCGGGATTTTACGGAAGTGGCGATCGACGAGGCGGCTCGCCGGTGGATGGCTCAATACGCGGAAGGAGCGAGCGAGCGGCTGGGGATTACGGACCAGTCGCTGGAAAACGCGGCCCGCGCCCATTTCGCCCTGAAGAAGATCCTGGTTGAAGAACAGGCGGACGGCCTGACCATGAACTGCTTGCGCCGCGGTTGGCTGAAGCCCTGCATGAGCTTCGCCACGCTCAACAGCGAATTGACGCCGGCGGCCTGCGAGATGGACGTGCCCGCGTTGTGTACCATGCTGGTGGGGCGGTATCTGGTCGGGCGTCCCGGGTTCATGCACAACATGGCGGTCGAGACCGAGCGGAACAACTATTACGCCTCCCACTGCACCTGTTCGACCAAACTCTACGGTCCCGAGAGCGAGGAGTTGCCGTACCTGCTGCGGCGGTTTGCTCACACCAACGAGGGCAGCTGTGCGATCCAGGTGTTCTGGAAACCCGACGATCCGGTGACCCTGGTCCGCGTCTATCCGGGCGGTCCGGCGCGGATGGACGTGTACGCCGGCCGGGTGGAGGCATCGCATCCCATGCCGCCGGTGGGCGGCTGTACGACGAACGTCGAGGTCGATTTGCTGGACCGGGCGGATGCGATGATGGCGGTGGGCCATCATAACGTGTTGTTCGCCGGCGATTTCGCCCGCCCCTTCCGCCGCTTCGCCCAGCTTTTCCGGATCGCACTGCTGGATACCGGCTACACCGGGCCCTGGCCCCTGTGAAGTTCCGGCGAGGCGTAGACAAACCGAATCCTACCTTTGTAGTTGTCGAGGACGATTGTGATGACACGAACCCAGTTGGAGACGCTCGAGATCCGCACCGTATTCTTCTATCCACCGTCGCACACCTATGCCGACGATCCCGATGCCTGGTGGAGTTGGCCGGGAAACGATTTTGACGCCGAGGGCCGCCAGCAGGAGTATGTGGCCGAACTCCGCAACATGGGACAGCGGCTGGGACTGGACATCCGCGCCGACGGCGGTTCCACCTGGACCGGCGAGCAGACGGACGCCCTGGTGCAGCAGTTGGAAGCCGACCCGCCCGGCGGGCTGCTGATCGTGCTGTTCGCCAACCACAGCCGGGGATTGGCCGACCGTTTGAGTGCCGCGGCGGAAAAGCTGGGCATCCCGGTGGTGTACTACATCGCCTTGGGCGTGACCCACGGACCGGGGCCCCGCTTTCGCCAATACCGCCGCGAAGGCCTGCACTTCATCATGTCGCTGGAAAACTTCGACGCGATCGAACGCGGCCTGCGCCTGATCCGGGACGGCAAACCGCTGGGCCAAGGACCCTGGCCCGACGGTTCCTCCGGAGTGGCCGACCGGCCAGCCGGCACGTAACCACCCGGACACGATCGGAAACCGCCGTAAGAACAGGAGGGATCATGGACACGCAAACGCTGAAAACGTTTCTGATGGGCTGTACGATTCTGAATGTACTCCTGTTGACGGGTTCCTTCCTGTTGTGGATCACGGCGGGGGATTTCATTTACCGGCTGCACAGCCGCTGGTTCCCCATGCCGCGGGAAACATTCAACCAGGTGTGGTACCTCTTCCTGGGCATCTATAAGCTGCTGGTATACGTATTCAACATCGTTCCCTGGATCGTGCTGATGATCCTGGGATGAACCTAAGATGAACCTGGGATGAACCGTGCAGGGCTGCCGTTGCAGAGCTCATGACGGCAAATCAGGTCACAAGCTGCTGTCCAGGTCGAAATCCAGATCGTCTTGCGGGCCGGTGATCGTCGCCTTCAGCGGCGAAAGGTGGGCCGCATTGTAATCGGGCGGCGTGATCATCTCGTATTTGTCCCGCATCGGACTGTCCGGAACGTCTTCGTATTCCGGTTCCTGGCCGACCAGTTTGTTGCCCAGCACCGTCACGACCTTGTCACCGGCAGTAACGGTCGCTGTGTATTGGCCATCCTTGATCGGACCACCGCCCGCAGCCACGCTGGGATCGGTATCTACGAAGGAGATCACGCCGGTCGGGATCGGGGCGCCATCAATCGTTACCTGGCCTGATACGGTGATCTCGTCATTCGATCCCCCACAGCCTCCCGCAACGGTCAGGACCAGGATTGCCAGAACCATGCCGGCTTTCACCAATCGATACATTTGCATTCCTTATGGATAGTTAATCGCATGCTGTCAGCAGAGGAACCCCCGTACTAACGGTCAGGGTAACGGCAATGCCTCGCCGCCCGCGGCGGTCAGGGCCGCTTCCCATACGTTATGGGCGACGGTGTCCGCGACAAAACGCACCGACCCGTCACACATGCTCACATTGACCCCCCCGGGATGACGACTTCGAGCCGCGAGATGGTACTCCGTGTTTCCGCCCACCGGCACACAAGGGATGGTTTGGTAGTCGATATGGTTCGGGTCCTGCGCTGTGGCTTTGCATCGGCGGAGCCGGTCGGGACTGGAAGAATTGGGAGTCAACATCGACATGAACCCCGGGCTGCCTTCGTTGTTCAGAATGTCGCCGCGATTATCGTTTGTCGTGTTGGGGGCGGCGATGATGACCTCGGAAAAGGCCAAGGTATTCGAGGTGCCATCGCGGATTTCGGCGATGTGATACACATGGCCGACTCCGAATGGGGCACCTTTGAAGATGGCTTGGTCTGCCGCATTTTGATGCAGATGCGTATTGCCCATATTGGTGACATAGTTGCCCAGCACACGCCAATACTGGTAGTCATTGTTGTGTTCTGCACGAACCAAGTCGGAGGGGCATCCGTAGGCGGGCACATGGACCCTGCAAAGCTCCATGTTCGGGTCCTGAAAGAATCCCCGGGAGAAGTCGTATTGTTCGAACAGCATCATCTGTTCAGCGAAGGGCCATAATTCAACGGGCCAAGAAATCCGGCGATAGACGCGTCCGTTCTGGACTCGGCGCACGTCCGGGTTGGCGCCGATCGAGAAAAAGCCATCGTTCGAGTCGATGTGGTTGTGAACCGCCAGGGTCCACTGTTTGAGATTGTTCGAGCACTGGGTACGTCGGGCGGCTTCGCGGGCCGCTTGGATGGCGGGCAGCAGCAGGGCGACCAGGATTCCGATAATCGCGATCACGACCAGCAGTTCGACGAGCGTGAAGCCCGCCACGCCGCGCCGGGTGTGGGGGCGGGGTAAAGAGGACATCAACTTCACCTTTCCGATAAAACGGGTTCATGGGATAAATTATAGCAAAAGTCAATCGAACGACATCTGGCGTATTCAGCGCCTGGTTGGCCGCGATTCCAATTCGAATGTCAGAGTATTCTCCGATTGGGCTTCGATGTTCGCCTTCAGGATACTTGCCGTATTGTAATCGGCGGGAATGTAGCTTTCATAATTCGGCAGTCCGTCCGCGGCAGGCGTGGGCAGTTCGCGGGTGGCGGTGATTTCGACCCGCTTCTGTCCTTCCGGCAAATCGCATTCGAATTCACCGTCGACAATTGGACTAATGTAAGGCTCCATATCCGCCGTAAAAAAAATGATTTCCCCCTGCTCGACCGGCTGGCCATCGAAGGTGACCCGACCGGTCACTCGGTACGCATCCGAACCGTCACCGCCGCAACCGGCGAGCAACAGGCCGACGAGGATCATCTGAACGACCCGAGGGTAGGTCCGGCGATCGAACGGCATCATGGGTACCTCTTTCCTGTGGACGGTTCTTAGAAATTGGTTATCAATTCTCCGCCCGCGCGGGTGCCCAAATTGCGCCACGTTTGGGTGTTGATGTCACTGGAAACAAAACGCACACTGGCATCGGCCAGCACGGCATGCACGCCGCCCGGATGATAACTGCGGGCGAAGATGTACTGCGGGTCGACGCTGCCCGCACAGGGGGCCTCGTCCAGGCTGTCGGCCTGACAGGTGCGGAGGCGATCGGCGGTTGGCGTATTGGGCGGCATGTGCGTGCTGAATATGCTGCTCAAATGATCGGCACGGTAATAGCGTCCCCGCCAATCTCGCTGTCCCCCACGCTCCCGAATGGTGATGATTTCAGCCCCCATCACCGTATTGGACGTGCCGTCGAGGATCTCGCCCATCGTGATTCTGGACCGGTAGAAGAAGATCCCGTTCATCGACGTCGAATTCGATTCGGTCACCTGCTGATTGCCATGACACAGCAAATAATTCCCGTGAAAACCGTCATTATAGTCCGGTGGGGGGTCTGACGTGCCATGCAGTTCCCCCGTCTTCGGGGGCCCCTGCGAGGGGCATGTCAGTCCCGGAATGACCGTATTCATCAGCTCACTCGGGAAACTGCGCGACTGCCGCGTCACCATATAGGGAAGCAGGTCCTCGTACAACGCGTTTTGCTCCATGAACGGCAGTAGCAGAGGCATCCACGACATGGTACCCGGATAAGCTCGGGGAGCCCCCATGGCTGCATTCAGGCGGTTCGCGATCACTCCCGGCGGAAAAACCGCATGGGTATCGTGATAGTTGTGAAGCGCCAGACCAATCTGCTTGAAATTATTGCTGCACCGTGTTCGCCGCGCGGCTTCACGGGCGGCTTGAATGGCCGGTAGCAATAGAGCCACCAAAATGCCGATGATGGCGACTACCACTAAGAGTTCGACGAGTGTAAAACCCAATCCGGGGCCCCGTACTCGGCGGCAAGGAAGCGAACGCATCGAATCAGCCTTTCGAAAAAAATCGAATTCGAGGTATTACTACGAAATATGGGGAGGCAACCCCACTCATTTTTGATGTCCCGATCACAATCGATTCTCGGATACGTCATCGGTATTCGAAAGAATGATCAACATTCATCTTATCGAACTAACGATGTTTCGACAATACGGACGTGGTTCCGACATTCGCGACAATCTCCAACGGGTGCACTAATATGTGTGAGTTTATGGTGCTCGCATAGACGGAATGCTTCCCATCCGTTTTTGGATCAGGGCGTGGTTCGGGCGCCGAAGGTGCTGAGGTCCAGGAAGCGGCCGCCGTCGACTTGGATGCTGTGGTCGTGGGTCCAGAAGCGGATCTGCTGGGCGGCGGCGTCGGGGGTGACGCTGCCTTTGCGCCACAGTTCGGCGTCGTTGCGACCGTCGCCTTCCAGGATCAGCAACTGCTTGGCATGAGCGTAGGAGATCCGCCAGCCGCGGGCGGTGAACGCTCGGCCCTCGACCATCGCGTTGCCGTTGGCGACCACCTCGATCGCGGGCGCTTCGCGGGGCGTGGCCGGGGTTTCCGCCACCGCCAGTTCCTGGCTGCTGAGGAGGAACACGCCGGGGTCCAGGCCGCCGGGCGGGTCCGGATCGAGTTCCTGGCCCAGCTGCCGGACGGGCCCGTACAAAGCCCGGACGCGGCCGCGGAATCGAAGGTCGCGGTCCAGAAAATTACCGGCGATTTCGTCCTCGAAGTCCACTCGCAGATAACTCAAATCGGGCCGGTCTCCCCCCGCACCCAGACGTCCTAAGGCCCCCGCCTCGGAAAACGAAGCGCCCGGGCGCGTGGACGTGCCCCAGCCAGGACCCAAAGCATGCAGCCGGCCGCTGGGTCGATCCAGAGTCAATTCCCGGACCTGCAAGCGGTCGATCGCGGCGCTGGTCCCCGCGACGTAGCTGGTGTGTTCCAGAAAGACGGAGCCGGGGAAGTTCAGGCTTTGGATCTCCATCCGGCCCGGCTGAGGTTCCCTCAGATCAATGCCCGGTTGGAATTGGACATCCAGCGCCCCACCGCTTACCCGCAGCACCGATCGTTCGGCCGGCTGGGGTGCATGGATCCCCTGCAAACGTACGTCGCCGCGGAAGCGGGCACTCTGACCATCGAACGCCAGGCGTTCCGTCCAGGTCACCGTCATCGGCTGGCGGCGGTCTGCCGGGGAATCGTCCCGCGGGGCGTCGTGGGCGGCCAGCGCTTGGGCATCCCACGGCAGACTCAAACGTCCGGGGCCCAGGATCCAAGCCAGGTTGTGCTCGCGGTTCAATTGGACATTCTTGCCCTCCAGCACCACGCCCCGGCCCGAGACCTCGACCGGCCGCCCCACCAGGCGGAGCCGGGCCTGCGGGCGGTTGGCATGCTCGATCTGCACCAAATCCGCCGTGATATGGAACGGCTGCTCGTCCGAATCGCCTGCCTGCAACTCCTGCAATCGGACGTCTCCTTCCAGGATCACGTGTTCGATCAGCGGTTCGGAGCCCTGCTGCAGGATTTGAATTTGCAGATGCTGCCCGGCCAAGTCGTACTGGGACCGGGGGCCGCCGGCGCCGGGTTCGAGCCCGGGGGCGGCAGATGGGACCGGCCGACCGTCCGGCCCGGCGGGCAATGCGTGGGGCCCGTCCCCGTCGTCATAACGGATCCACAATTCGACCTTCTCGACAGCCGCATTCAACTGGGCGGATGCCATTTCCACACCGTCTTGGGCCAGCATCCGCACCGGTCGGTAGGCCGGACGGCGAATGCCATCCCCGGCATCCGCCCCCGGGTCCGCGGGAATTTCCCGCAGCCATAGATGCAGTTGCTCGGCGGCAAACCCGCCCATGCCCGGAGATTGCACCCGGGCTCCGGAGATCAACGAGATGGCCTGGTCGCCCTGATGCGGTTGCAGGATCAGGCGGTCCTGCCAATGGGCTTCCAGCACCTCCTCCGGTTTGTCGGGCATAGCCCCCCGCATCCGTCCGGGGCCCCGGGCCACCAGCCGGCCCAAACCACCGTCCTCGGCCGGCCGATACTCCAGGGCCGGCGATTCAAACTCGTTCTCCTGATACCTTAACTGTGCCCCTTCCGGATCGGCGACCCGCACGTGGCCCCGAAGCACGTCGTATTCGCCATGAACGGCCCGGGCCGAAATCGACTCGGACGGAATCTGCAGAACCGCCGGGGTCCCCTGGACGGCAATCCGCTGCAAGTGCCACGCCGGCAGGGCCAGAGACGAATCCGCGTCCGACCGGGGCTCCTCCCGCCGGGTCTCGCCCCAATACAGACTGAGCAGATCTCCCGTCAGCCGGTCGTCCAAGCCCTCGACCCCACGCCGCAATACGACCACCTCGTCCTGGAAAGTGGCAACTTGACGGGCCATGTCCACCCGAAACGGCCCGCGGCAGGTGACCTCCAGCACGGTCACACCGGCCGCTTGCACCGAAGGCTCCTCCCCCACCGGCAACTCGGTCGAATCGAGCGGCTTTCGCTCCGGTTCGTTCAGGTGCAGTTCGAGATAGTCCAAATGCACCAATTCGAACGAACGGAGCTGACTGAGTTCCATTGGGGGGGTCTTCCTGCCCGTGGCCGAGAGCGGTTCCAGCGAGATGATCAGGTCCCGGCCCCGACCCCGGTTCGGACCGTAGGCAAAGGTCAGTTCCTGCGGGGCCGAAATCTGCTCGGGCGTGATCTGGATGCTGCCCGTCCGGATGTCCAGACCATCATTCGCCCCCGGACGGCTCTCCGGACTGGAAATCGTCACCGGGCCGACCAGCCAGCCTCCGACCACCCGCCCGAATTCACCGCGCGCCAAACGCAATGGCTGGTCGAAACGCACCACCGCCCCGCCCGGCGAGCGCAGCACCAGACAATCCGCAGGATCCGGCCGCGGATTCTCGCGCGGCGAGGCGAACAGGATCATCGTGCAGGGCTTGAGTTCCAGACTGCCGTCTTCCCGATCCTGGTAATCCCCGATCAGCAGCAGCCCGCGGTCCGTCTCCAAAACGATCGGGCTGTCCAGCTCCCAATCCCCTTCCGAAAACAGGCCCTCCAAGCGCGCCGCGCGCAGCCGGTGATGGGAACCGCTGGCCGCACCGATCAAATGCGCCAGCAGCGAATGGCGGCGACCGGACGAGGGCTCGATCCAAGGAACGGCCAGCCAGTTGTACGCCAGAAACAATCCGGTGACAATCGTGAATGTCCAAGCGGCGTTTTTCAGTCGAGAAAGCATGGGTCAAGCCGCGTCAGCTGACATCGTTGCATACCAGAACGTCCCCGGGGTGTCTCGTGTCCACCAGAACGGTAATTTCCGGCCGGATTGTAGCCGGGCCGGCGAACCAGGGCAACGTGAACCTCGGGCGTTCCTCTCGCGCCGCGTTTCCCGTCGGCCTGCCGCCGAACCAACCGCTGGCACTGCTAGCAGAGCGAACTCAACAGCCAGCCCGGCCCATTTCCAGCACCCGCTGGACAATCGCCGCTTCGCTGTCCTCCGGCTGGCGTTCCACCATCCGGAATTCGCTCAAACTGCGAAACCAGGTCTCCTGCCGGCGCGCGAACTGCCGCGTGCGACTCTTGATCGCCTCGATTGCCGTCGCCCGATCCCCCCGGCCGTCGAGATAAGCCAGCACTTCCCGATACCCGACCGCCTGACTCGCCGTGCGGCTGAACGAACCGTAACGAGCCACCAGCCCCCGCACTTCGTCCTCCAAACCCTGAGCAAACATGCGATCGACGCGAGCGTGGATCCGCGCGTGCAGGGCCGGACGCGGCAGATGCAAGCCGAACACGCGGCAGCGCTCGGCAGGCAGACCTTCCTCGAATTGCACCTGCAAATGACTGATCGGCTGCCCCGTCTGGCGGTAGACTTCCAACGCCCGAATGATCCGCCGTTTGTCATGCGGGTGCAGGCGAGCCGCCGACAAGGGATCCACCTGCTCCAACCGCTGGTGAAGTGCCTCCAACCCCACCGTCGCCAATTCGTCCTCGATCTGCTGCCGGAACTCCCAATCGGCGGGCGGGCCGCGGAAGACTCCCCGAAGTAGGGACTTCAAGTACAACGGCGTGCCCCCCACAAATAGCACCTCCCGCCCTCGCGCCCGAATGGCACGCCAGGCCGCATGGGCCGCCTCCAAATACTCCGATAATGTGAACTCCTCGTCCGGATCCCGCACGTCGATCAAGTGATGAGCTACCTGCCGCCGCTGCGAGACACTCGGCTTGGCCGTGCCAATGTCCATCCCCCGGTAAACGGTCATCGAGTCCAACGAAATGATCTCGGCATTCAGACGCTCGGCCAAAATCAAACCGACCGACGTCTTGCCACTGGCCGTCAGACCGGTCAAGTACCAGCAATCCGTGATCGGCAACGTCGCACCCGCCGCCGTCGATAGGGAACCAGATTGCATCGCTCTCCAAAAAAGAATCGCAGGACTCCCGGCAGATCCCTTGCCAATCCGCCGCCGACTAGACCGGTTTCAATACATGCAAAGGAAAACACAACACCGGAATCAACAGGGAGATCAAACCCAACCCGGTCCGGAACCAACCCAACGGCACCGTGTCGTCCCGCGTGGGAGGGTGATCCGTTCCGATCAGAAGGACCAGCACCACCATCAGCGTCCACATCACGGCCTGAGCAAACACGATATAGGCGATGGCCGCCAACATGAACCCGCGGGCAATCCAGTACGAGCGGCGACCGAACAGCGTGTAAATCACGTGCCCCCCATCCAGCTGGCTGACGGGCAGCATGTTCAAGCCGGTGATCAGTAAACCGACCCAACCTGCCATAAAGAACGGGTTCAGTTGGCTGTACCAAATGTCCGTACCCGTCTGGTAGCCCGGGGGACGCGAATAGTCCAACACCCAACGGATCACCAGCGGGGCGTCCAGCACGAACGGGCCATGCCGCGGAGCCGTCCAATCGATCTGCTGCGTCCCGATCCACATGATGGGCACGATCACGGCCAGTCCGGCCAGCGGTCCGGCCAAACCGATGTCAAACATCTGACGCCGGTTCGCTTTCGTCCCGTCCATACCGATCACGGCGCCCATTGTTCCGATGGGCGATATGGGAAATGGCAAAAAGTATGGAAAACTGGCCGGAATCCCGTGCCGGACGGTTGCCAGAAAATGCCCCATCTCGTGGGTCACTAGGATAGCCAACACGCAACCCATGTACACCAGCCCATCCTGCCAGTGCATCAAGATCACGCGGCGGATCCCCAACGCATCGCCGCGGGCAATGAACTCTAGGGGCAGCCAGCCTGCCGAACCCGCCAGAAAGGTGGAAAAACAAGTCAGCGCGAACAGGATCGCCGGCAGGCGGCGCCTTCGACGCCAGCGGGGGGTCGTTCCGGGGCCAACAGGAACTCGCACGCCATTCGCCGAACGGAGCG
>SLEY01000540.1 GCA_007124535.1 Planctomycetaceae bacterium | reverse complement strand
CGCATGATTTCACCTCCCCTCCGGGGAGGTCGGACGCGGTAGCGGCCGGGTGGGGCGCGCCGTGTCCCCTGCGTTTTCTTCTCCTGGCCTGTTATTCGGAGCATTCTCGCTCATAAGCAACACCCGCAGCGATGTGGCGGTCTCTGACCGAGCCGCGATGTGGCCGGTCTCGCCGTGATGTGGCCGGTCTCCCCTGATGTGGCCGGTCTCTGACCGAGCCACTCGGCCGACCGAAGGTCTCCCCGATCGCGGGAGACCTTCGGCCGACGGTTTCGGCGGGGTCGGAGACCCTCGCCGAGCGTAAGAAGGGCCTGTTTTTGCGGTGCGCGCACGATAAGCTATGATCAAGATGGTAATCATCGGCCGGTGCCCCGCCAAACCGGCCTCTTTGGGGGTTACGCTTCTGTTTCTCACGCCAGACATATAGTTAAATGAGAAAAGCACTTGTTACGGGCGCCAGTGGTTTTGTCGGCCGCAACCTGGTCCATCACCTGGTTGCCCGCGGCTGCCAGGTTCGCTGTTTGGTTCGTTCCACGTCTTCGGTCCGCCATTTGCGAAAGGTCGGCGTGGAATTGCGGACGGCCAACCTTCGCACTGGAGAGGGGATGGAAGCTGCTCTTTCCGGGTGCGATGTGGTCTATCATGCAGCCGGTTTGACAACTGCCCTTCGTGTGAGCGATTTAATGCAGGTCAATGGAATGGGCACTTGGCACGTGACGCGGGCGTGCAGTCGCCAGCCGGAACCGCCGACACTGGTCCTGATCTCCTCGTTGGCGGCGGCGGGCCCCACCGTATCCGGTGGGATCAGGACCGAGGCCGATCGGCCGGCGCCGATGTCGAATTATGGGCGGAGCAAGCGGGCTGGCGAACTCGCCGCGGAAGCCTGGGCCGAGCGGGTTCCGACCACCATCGTGCGACCGGGGATCGTCTTCGGACCGTGGGGGCGCGAAATGTATCCGGTCTTCCACTCCATCGATCGTTTCGGAGTCCATGTGATCCCCACGTTCGCTCCACCACCGCTGTCCCTGATCCATGCCGACGATTTGAGCGAACTCCTGGTTCGGGCTGCCGAGCGCGGTCGGCGGATAAGCAACTCGGAACCGGCGGCCGCGACCGGCCTTGCCCGTCCCCCCGGATATTATTTCGCCAGTGTCCCCGAATACCCCAGCTACACCGATCTGGGGCGGCTCATTGGCCGGATGGTCGGGCGGCGGCACGTGCTGCTGCTCCATTTGGCCGATCCGCTGCCCTGGCTGGTCGCCGGCATGGTCGAGGTCGTTAGTAAACTTCGACGTCGAGCGGAGAGTGTCAGCGTGGACAAGATGCGCGAGGTGCATGCCAGTTCCTGGGCCAGCAGTCCGGTGGCGGCGGAGGAGGACCTGGGCTTCCTGCCGGCCGCCTCGCTCGACGAACGCATGCGGCAGACCGTTGCCTGGTATCGCCAGCGCCGCTGGCTGTAAAGACTGCCATTGCCCGGGCTGGACGATTCAGGCGGAGGAACGACAAGTCGTTCTCGTGCCGCACTTTTCTCGGGGGAAGCCGGTTCTTGTTTACCCCCTGTTGTTGTGGAAAACCCGTGTCAAAGATTCGTCGGGGGATGCTCTTCTACTAATCAAGGCATTTCAATCCCCTCGAAATAGTCCTGCCAATACGGGGTATATGCCCCGGTTTTTCAGCTCGCCCACCTCACCCAAAATACGCCCACCCTCGTTTTTTTGCGGCTCACCCTTTCGGTGCTTGTGCTGTAAACCGTTGTTCTGTAGCAGCTTACGTCAAACGCATTCGTCTTGACGGGAGACGTAGTCCAGGTATAATTCGGACGTCTGGCAAATTCGGTAAACTCGGGGAAACCGGACAAGCTTGCCGTTTGGACGAACTCCGGGAGTTGTGTGGTTTGAGCATATCGCGAAGTCTTGTTTATCGGGGATAGCTAAGGACTAGCTAAGTCGGCTAGGAAGGATTGTTCTGAGCCATGAGTACAAAAACTGTTTTCACGACGGGCGAAGCGGCGAAGATTTGCAAAGTCAGTCAGCAGACGATCATTCGCTGCTTTGACAATGGCAGCCTGAAGGGATTTCGCGTTCCGGGTAGCCGTTTCCGCCGTATTCCGCGCGACCATCTGTATGCCTTTATGAAGGATAACGGCATCCCCACCGACACTCTGGAGAGCGGGAAGCGCAAGGTGTTGATCGTCGATGATGACGAGGAGTTGGTCGAGTTGCTCAGCGACGTGTTTGCTCGGGATTCGCGATTCGACATCCGCACCGCCAACAATGGCTTTGCCGCCGGGATGTTGGTCAAGGAGTTCCGTCCGGATCTGGTGGTTTTGGATGTCATGCTGCCGGACATCAATGGGAAAGAGGTGTGCGAACGTGTCCGTAGCGACGAGACCTTGGAGTCGGTGAAGATCATTTGCATTTCCGGGATGGTCGAGCAGGACAAGGTAGCCGAGTTGCGTGAGGCGGGTGCGGACGATTTCATGCACAAGCCGTTCAACGTGGACCGTCTGCTGGACCGGGCCTGCGATCTGCTCGACATCCAGCGTACGGTGACCAGTTAGCGGACGGCGATGGAACGGCTGCCTCCACTGGTGCAGGGTTCGGCAAGCTGGCATTTGCCGCTGAGCGAGGAAGCGGCGGGCCGGATGCTGGCAGCCGTGCTGGCGGAACCGCGGACGGCTCGCATCCGCTGCTGGACCGATCTGCTCCGGCATGAACCGACCATTGTCTTGTGGGCGGTTTGCCGCGGGGACCATTGGCGGCACGATCCGCCCGCGGGCGTGAACGCGGTGGCTGCGTGGTTTGCAGACGCCGCCCCACGCGTCTTGCAATGGCCGGAGCCGGTCGCGCCCCGTGCCGAACCGCCGCCGGAGTCGCGAGTGGACTGGACGGCCAAGGCTCGGGAATCCGTGGCGGCGGCCCGGTGCGCCGCGCACGTTGCGGGCGAATCCGACGACGGCGCCGCCTACCTCCGCGGCTTGTTGGAAACCGCCTCCGATTGGCTCAGCCTCTCCGGGCCCTCGCCCCGTTCGATCCGCGAAGCGGTTTGGCCCGCCTGGCTGATCCCCGGCTCCCGAACCGATCGCTCCGATTGGCAACCGGCATGGGAGGCGGCGGTCGCCGCCTGCCGCGATTGGACGCCCCGCACGCCCCGCTCGGAATTCCTGCTGCCAGCCGTGATGCGCCGCCTCGGACGGTTGCACCAGCTGGAGCACGAATTCGAGAAAACCTTGGAAAACGAAAAACTGGCCGCACTCAAGGAACTCGCCTACGGGGCCAGTCACGAGATCAATAATCCGCTGGCGAACATCTCGACCCGAGCCCAGACCCTGATGCGGGAGGAAACCGATCCCGATCGCCGCCGCAAGCTGGCGGTGATCAATGCCCAGGCCTTTCGCGCCCATGAGATGATCGCCGACATGATGCTGTTCGCTCGCCCGCCTGCGCTGCGAAAGGAACCGGTCGAATTGGAACGGCTCGCCGATCAGGTGCTGGAAGAACTGGCGGCCGAGGCCATCGCCCAGGGCACTCGGCTGGAACGAATCCCCAGTGATGCCCCGCACACGATCCCGGCCGATCCCGAGCAATTGGCGGTCGCTCTGAAAGCCGTCTGCACGAACGCGTTGGAGAGCCTCGGATCGGGCGGATGGGTACAGGTGTCGATCGGTCCGGCGGCTGCCGACGCGATGGCAACTGGCCAGACGCGGGGTGCCCAGATTCTGATCCGGGACAATGGTCCCGGCATCCCGCCCCCAGTCCGCCGCCATCTGTTCGACCCCTATTTCTCGGGACGCGAGGCGGGTCGCGGATTGGGCTTGGGCCTGGCGAAATGCTGGCGGATCGTCACCGATCACGGGGGCGAGGTCCAGGTGGACAGCGACACCGCCGGCGGGACGACGTTCCGTCTGCGGCTGCCATCCGCCCCGGACTAACCGGGAGGGGGGCCCGCAATTTCCTGAACTTCGGGGCCGTCCCCATAGAATTTCGTGATATCAATCCCTTCCCGCGCTTCCTCTTCCAACAGCTTGACCCGCACCTCCAGCCGTTCCATACGGCGTAGCATTTGGGGGATCAGCTGAAGCGTCTCATCCACTCGCTTCAATCGTGGGGGCTTTGGATAGCCCAAATGGCGCTGCAGGGCGGCGAACAGGTACATGGGGTCCTTTTCGCGGTTGGCCCAAGCGATACGCCCTTCCTTTTCCGCGAAAAGCAGGGGTTTTTCGGGTTCGGGCGGCGGGTGGCCGGGGCGGGTCCGCCGCCGGAGGTACTCCTGGCTGCGTACGAACAGCATATCCGCAAAGTCGACGATTCCGATCTGCCGCCGCACCATCAGGATCCACTCCCGCCAAGCTTGGTCATAGATCGGGTCCTGGGCAATCGCGCCCAGCCCCCGATCATAGCGCAGACGGTTTCGCGAAAGCGTTTCGAACTGGTACATGAACAACCCCTGCGGGGTGGGTGTTTCGGCCCGGTACTTCGCTTCGTGATGCAGGATCTCGATGGCCACCCGCAGATCGAAGCGACCCCGCTCGTCCTCAGCCGCCTCCACGATGTACGTCTGATACGGGGTAAAGTAATGACCCAGACGCTTCATCGCCGGCGACATGCGCCCGCTGTGCCGCAGTTCGGTCGCCATGAAATCCACCGCCAGCGGCAACTTGGTCGTCGCCAGCAACTCAAATCGCAATTGCCCCATCAGCTCCTGGAGCGGAAAACTCTCGGGCAGCCGATCGCCCAAAATGCGAAAAAAATGGGCTTGCTCCACATACTCGTCACGTTCCAACATGAAAACCAACCGGGAAGGGGGCGCGTTGCATCGGCTCAGATCGCCCGCATCTGGCGGAAGACGAGCGTTTCCGTATAATAACCGATAATCTCGGCTTGTCATTAGGCGGACAGTGCAAATGAATCATAACGAATCCAACGAAATCCAGTTCTCGTCGGTCCAGTCCACGGTCGAAGCCATCGCTCGGGGCGAAGTGGTGATCGTGGTCGATGCCGAAGATCGTGAAAACGAAGGCGACTTTCTCTGCGCCGCGGAGAAAGCCACCTCCGAAAATGTGAACTTCATCCTCTCGGGACGCGGCGAATTCTGTGTCGCCGTGCTGCCGGACGTCTGCCATCGCTTGGACCTCCGCCCGCTGGTCGACCATAATACGGCCCCCCTCAGTACCAGCTTCATGACGCCGATCGACCACGTGTCCGTCCGCACGGGGATCACGGCCGAAGAACGCGCTCGCACCGTGCGCAAGATCGTGGACGCCACCACCCAGCGCAACGATTTCGTGCGCCCCGGACACGTCCATCCCCTGCTGGCCAAAGAGGGCGGGGTCCTGCGCCGCGCAGGCCATACCGAAGCCGCCGTCGATCTGGCTCGCATGGCCGGCCTGGTGCCCGCTGGAATTGTGTGCGAAATCCTCGACGAACGCGGTTGCCGAGCCTCCCGCCAGACGCTGTGCGAATTGGCCCGACAGCACGACCTGAAAATCATCTCGATCGAACAACTGATCGCCCATCGGCGATTGAATGAAAAGCTGGTCAGCCGGACGGCCGAAGCGAACCTGCCCACCCAATTCGGCACTTTTCGCGTGATGGCTTATGAAGTCAAATACGAGCACGAGCAACCGGTGGCGCTGGTCATGGGCCAGCCGGAGAACCGGGCGGTGCCCTTGGTGCGAATCCATTCCAGCTGCTTTACCGGCGACCTGCTGGAGTCCCTCCGGTGCGATTGCGGGGACCAGCTGAAAATGGCACTGGACATGATCAGTCGCGAAGGGGCGGGGGTGCTGGTCTATCTGCCCCAAGAAGGCCGAGGGATCGGGCTGACCGAAAAAATCCGAGCGTACGCCCTGCAGGATCAGGGACTCGACACGGTCGAAGCCAATCAGGCACTGGGCTTCCAAGTGGACATGCGCGATTACGGTGTCGGCATCCAAATCCTCAAAGACCTGGGGCTGAGAAAAGTTCGCTTGCTGACCAACAACCCGAAGAAGAGCGATGCCTTCATCTACGGCGGCTTCGACCTCGAGGTGATCGATCAGGTGCCCGTCCTCCCGGCGGTCAACGAACACAATGCCGAATACCTGAAGACAAAACGCGACAAAATGGGACACCTGCTCCCCCACGACCTGGAAATTACGTAACTCCCTCCTCCCCTACACTTAGTCCCCTACACTTAGTCCCCCTTCAAGCCCCCGGCTGTTCGACCGAGCAGCAATTCCCGGTGAAACGGCCGGTTTAAGAAGAAATGCCACCTCATGGCTGATGAAAATGCGGAGCAATGCAGGTAATAATGCCCCGTAAATTGACGCGTGGACACCATTTCTTGTATCAGCAGTGTTTGCGAAATGCCAGCACGGCTTGCTGCGTTTTTCCCTGGGATTTAGCCGCTTTTTTGCGTCACCGGGAAATGCTCCCCGCGGTTCGACCGAGCGCACCTCGACGAAGTGGAAGGGGCTGAAAGTAGGCGACTGAGTGGAAGCGACTGAGTGTAGGCGACTAAGTGTGGGCGACTGACCTACTGCAAATGGACGAAAGCTCTCGCTGGACCGATTCCTGCGAGGTCACGGCCATCGGTGCCACGTTCTGAGCGGTTTCGATCCGCGGCACATCCAGCAGCGTTACGGCGCGCGGCGGAAAACGGAACCAGGCGTTGGACACCGGAGTTTGGCGCAAGGCTGCGGGACGTGATGGACCGGCGGGACCAGGAACGGTGACCTTCGCCGAACCATCGCATGCTGGCGAGGTGGCCCATGCGGTTGCGTGGTGTGGCGGCCGCTTTGGCCACCGCTCCGGGATGCTTGTCGCTCGCCCTGTCCGTGCGGCCGATCCCACGGACCAAACAGGGCACGAGAAATCGTGAACTCCGGCGCGCCGGGGAGTTGGCGCCGGCGAGGAGGACTCCCCGGGGTGGGGAGCCCTCTTCGCCACGGCGGGATTCAGGCAAGGACGGTTCAGACTTTATCCGGGGTCGGGATGTCGAACTCTTCCATCCGCGGGTCGCGGACCAGTTTGTTCGCCTCCTCCGCATGCTCTCCGGTGAACATTTCGGTTTCGGGATCGAACGTCAGCCAGGGTCCCACGATGTATTCGGCGCCGTCTTCGGGAATCCCCACGCCGTCGCGCATGATTTCGTGGACCTTCATGAACTCCTCGTAGGCCAGCTTGTCATCCCCGAAGCGGCCGGCTTTGGCGTTGAAGGGCGCCGGTTTGCCGATGCGATAGGAGTTGTTCATCACGTGTCCCAGCAAGCTGGAATAATGGGCCACTTCCATATCAGCGTTGGACATCGAGGGATCGTTGGCCCGGCAGGCATTGATGAAGCTGCCGTAGTTGCCGCCCGGGGTGAGTTCGGCCGGTTCGCCTTCCACCCGCTGCTCCTCGCCGCTGGGCGAGATGTAGGTGTTGCCGATGATCTTGCCGCCGTCCTCGAAGTAGAAATCGTTCTTGACTTCCCTCTGATATCCGTCGTAGTTCACGTTGCGGACGTTGAAGAACACCTTTTGGCCGTTGGGATACTCGGCGATGGCGAACATCGTGTTGGGCGTTTCGCCTTGGTCGTCCCAGACGAAGCGTTGGCCCAGGGCCATCGCCCGCACCGGATGGGTTTGATCGGGGTCCAAGCCCCAGAAGGCCACGTCCAACTGATGCGTGCCCTGGTTGTTCAAATCGCCATTGCCGGTGACCCAGAACCAGTGCCAGTCGTAATGGACGAAGTTTCCGTGGTACTGGTCGATCACGGCGGGTCCTCGCCAGAGGTTCCAGTCCAGCCATTCGGGTGGATCGCCGGGGTCGTGGAACCCGATCCCGGCCCGCGGCTTGCAGCAGAAGCCGTGGGCGACGGCCAGCCGGCCGTATTTTCCGGCCCGGATGGCGGCGATCATTTCCGCCCGGCTCTGACTGGAACGCTGTTGCGTCCCGTGCTGGACGACGACCCCATACTTTTTGGCGGCTTCCAAAGCCACGCGGCCCTCGTAGATGTCGTGGCTGGCCGGCTTCTCGACAAAACAGTGCTTGCCGGCTTGCGCCGCCAGGATGACCATCATCGAATGCCAGTGGTTGGGAGTGGCGACGGAGATGGCGTCCAGGTCCTGGTCGTCCAGCGCCTCGCGAATGTCGGTGGTCGTGTTGGGGGCCCCGCGCAGGAGCCGCCGATCGGGATCGACTACCCAGGACACTTCGACATCGTCCATGCCCTGGTAACTGTTGTAATGGCTGCGACCTCGGCCGCGCAAACCGCACACCGCGATGTGCATTCGCTCGTTCGCCCCGAGGATCCGGGCTCCAGCCCGATCGCTGGAGATGTGAAACGTGGCAGCCGCGCCCGCAGCGCCCAAAGCGCTCTTCAGGAATGTACGGCGGCGAATTCTCGACATGGGTGGGACCTTTCGTCAAAAGGGCAGGAAGTAGGCAAGCCGTTGGAGTTCACGCTTCAGCGTGCGAATCAAGCGAGGGCGGAATCCGACACGCTGAAGCGTGAACTCCAACGGCAAGCGTTACCGCAATACGGTAATCTTGATCCTACCCGATGACCCAGCGCGTCACAAGCCAAATGGGAACTCGGGGGCCCGGCGGTCCAGAAGAAGTCCATTCCCCTCCGATATGCCTGCCCTTAGGTAGGCGCAGTAAACACCCGAACTAGGGCATTTTGGGCCAAGGGTCACGATCGGGTCGGATTTGCCGTCGGTAGCGAGTACGGTCTGAACGTGTTCGGGGTGCTTGCCCAGTTCGACTTCTAGCCGAGCCGCCTGCCGGTTAAAATGGCGCGGAAAACGTCTTTCCCGAGCCCGTTCCGCCATGACGTCCGAGATTTCCGAATCCGCAGCGCCCGTACTGGAGGCGCGTCATATTTCCAAGGCGTTTGCCGGTGTGCAGGCGCTGTCCGACGTGTCCTTGACACTTCAGGCGGGTGAAGTGCACGCATTGATGGGGGAAAACGGGGCGGGAAAGTCCACGCTGGTCAAGGTGCTGGCAGGCGTGCATCGGGCCGATGCGGGCCGAATCGTGCGCAACGGCCAGCCGGTGACGATCGGTTCGCCGCACGAGGCGCTGCAGGAGGGGATCGCCATGATCCACCAGGAGCTGATGCCGATCCCCGATCTGACGGTTGCCGAGAACGTGCTGTTGGGTCAGGAACCGGCGCACCGCTTGTTCGGGTGGATCGATCGTCGGCGTCTTCACGAGCGGGCGGAACGCTTGCTGGCCCGGCTGGATGCCCGCATCGGGTTGCAACGGAAGATGCGGGAGTTAAGTGTCGCCCAGATGCAGACGGTGGAGATCGCGCGGGCCCTGGGCCGTGACGCTCGGATCGTGATCATGGACGAACCGACGGCGGCGATTTCGGATCGCGAAGTCGATTCGTTGTGCGAGGTGATCCGGCGTTTGAAAGCTCGGGGGGTGGCGATTGTCTACATCACGCACAAGATGGACGAGGTGTATCGGGTGGCGGATCGCATCAGTGTGTTGCGTGACGGCATCCATGTGGGCACCTATCCGGCGGCCCGATTGGACCGGCAGCGTTTGATTTCGCTGATGGTGGGCCGGGAGTGGGCGGCTCATGCTCCGCCGGTGCTGCCGTCGGCGGCGCGGGGCGATGTGGCTTTGGCGGTTCACGGATTGGGGCGGGACGGAGTGTTTCAGGACATCGACTTTCAAGTTCGCCGGGGCGAGGTCCTGGGTCTGGCCGGCCTGATGGGCGCCGGGCGCACGGAAGTCGTCAGTGCCCTGTTCGGCTTGCAGCCCGCCGATCGGGGCGAGATCCGAGTCCACGGGACGCGTGTGGGGATCCGTTGCCCGGATCAGGCGATTCGGTTGGGGATCGGCATGGTGACGGAAGACCGGACCGGTTGGGGTCTGGTGCCGTCGATGAGTGTGCGGCACAATGTGACCTTGGCCGCCCTGAAGAAGTACTGCCGGGGCCCCTTGATCCGGCACCGGGTGGAAGCTGGTGTGGCCGAGGAACGTCTGCGGGCTTTGGCGATCAAGACGTCGGGCGCCCGGCAGGCGGTCAATCAGTTGAGCGGCGGCAATCAGCAGAAGGTGGTGATTGCCCGAACCCTGCTGGCCGAACCGTCGATTGTCATCCTGGACGAACCGACGCGGGGGATCGATGTGGGGGCCAAGACCGAGATTTACGGTTTGATCGCGCGACTGGCGCAGCAGGGCAAAGCGATCCTATTGGTCTCGTCGGAGATGCCGGAGTTGTTATCGTTAAGCGATCGCGTGCTGGTGATGCGCGAGGGCCGGATCACGGCCGAGTTGGATCCGCGGCAAACTTCACAGGAGGAGGTACTCAAGTATGCCATGCCGGTCTGAGGCGGACGCGTCAGGTGGTCGGCCGTTACGCGATCTGCTGATGCCCTCGATCCAACGGGGCAGCATTCTGATTGCCTTGTTGGCGATCTGTCTGATCCTGAGCCTGATGACGCCCAATTTCCTGACCGTGGCGAATCTGATCAACGTGGCTCGGCAGATCTCCTTGAACGGGATCCTGGCGGTGGGCGTGACGTTTGTCTTATTGACCGGTGGGGTGGATTTGTCCTTGGGCTCGCTGGTCGCGCTGACCGGGGTGGTTGCGGCGACGTTCGCTCATCCGGGCGATTACCCGGTGGTGGTGCCGATCGCAATGGGGATCCTGGCCGGTACGGCTTGTGGTTTTGTCAACGGGACGGTGGTGACCTGGGGCAAGGTGGCTCCGTTCATTGCGACGTTGGGGATGATGACCATTGCCCGTGGTCTGGCTTTGCTGGTCAGTGGCGGCCGTCCGGTATCGAACATGAGTCCGGAATTGACTCGGCTGGGTGGAGAGTTGGCCGGGCTGCCGATTCCCGTGTTGATCCTGCTGGTCGTAACGCTGGCAGCGGGTTTTTTTTTAGCCAATACGCGGATGGGGCGTCATGTGTACGCGGTGGGGGGCAACGAGCGGGCGGCTCGGTCGGCGGGGATCTCCGTGCCGCGGGTCAAATTGTTTGTGTACACGCTTTGCGGCGCCCTGGCGGGCCTGGCGGGTGTGGTGCTGGCCGCCCGCATCACCACCGGTCAACCCAACGCCGGTTTGGGCTACGAATTGGACGCCATCGCGGCGGTGGTGATCGGGGGCACGAGTCTGTCCGGCGGGGTGGGCGGGGTCGGAGGCACCTTGCTGGGGGCCCTGCTGATCGGGGTCATCAACAACGGCCTGGATCTGCTGAACGTCTCCTCCTACTACCAGCAGATTGTCAAGGGTATGATCATTGTGGGCGCGGTCTGGTTGGATCAGAAGACCAAGGCATGAAGGGCGTGTTCACGGGAATCGCATGGTTTTTAGTTTTTGGGAGAGCGACAACGTGGGTTGGGAAACGAGCGTCAGGAACGGGGTACGCGGGTTGGTTGTTTTTTTGGGCTTGGCGATGGTGGGGATGGGGTGCGGCTGCAACCGCGCCGATTCGGAGGGTTCGCGGGGCACGGAGTCCGAATCGGGGCAGCCGGTGATCGGGGTCTCACTACTGAATTTGTCCTCCGAATTCATCGTGATGATCGACCGCTCGATGCGCGAGGCGGCCGAGGAACTGGGGGTGCGGTTGGTGATCAACGACGCCCAGCGGAGCGCCGCGCGGCAGATCCAGCAGGCGGAGAGCTTTGTGGCGCAAGGGGTCGATGCGATCATTTTGAATCCTTGCGAAGTGGAGGCCAGTTCGCCGGCGGTGGACCGGGGGCTGGCGGCGGGGATCCCGGTGGTCAATGTCAATTCGGAGACCCGCTCCCGGCCGACCGCTTTTGTGGGCTCGCGGGACGAAGAATCGGGCCGGCTGGCGATGGAGTACATTGCCGAGCGTTTGGGGGGTGAAGGCGGCGTGGTGATGATCCAGGGGTATATGGGGCAAGCGGCCCAGATCAAGCGCGAGGCGGGGGCTCGCGAAGTCCTGGACCAGCAACCCGGCTTGCGACTGCTGGCGGATCAGACGGCCGAATGGGATCGGGCCCAAGCGATGTCGCTGATGGAGAATTGGTTGCAATCGCATGGGGACGAGATCGAGGCCGTTTTTGCCCAGAACGACGAGATGGCGATGGGAGCCCTGCTGGCGATCGAGCGGTCGGGTTGGAAAGGCCAGATCGTGGTGGTGGGGGTGGACGCGATCGCCGACGGTTTACAGGCGGTCCAGGCCGGCCGGCTGGATGCCACCGTCTTCCAGGACGCGGCGGGTCAGGGCCGCACCGCGGTGGAGACCGCGGTGCGGATCCTGCGAGGCGAGCCGGTGGAGGAGGAGGTTTTCATCCCCTTCCGACTGGTCACGCAGGAGAACGTCGCGCAATTCCTGCCGTGAGGCCGGCGGGGCCTCAATTCCAAAGGCTGTTCCGCGAGAAAGATACTGCCGCACGATGGTGATGCGACTGGGGGGCACGATCGTACCGACCGCGCTGGTGAATCCGCTGGCGGTCCCGCCGGCGGCGGAGATCGATCCGTCGGCCATGGCGATGGCGCCCAGCACATCCAGATCGTAGTCTCGGGGGATTCGATGCAATTCGCGATCGTTTCTCGGATGCGAAGCGGCTGGAAGCCGCTTCTACCCCTGGCCTGGAGTAGAAGCGGGTGGTTTCCGAGTGGGGTTGCCGCTCAGACGAAACTCGTGATCCCGGGCATGGCCACTTCGACCGCGGGGGCATCACCCCATTCCAGTTTTTCCGGCTGGAGGTCTTCTTCGGAGTTCATGGCGGCTT
>SLEY01000095.1 GCA_007124535.1 Planctomycetaceae bacterium | reverse complement strand
GGGTTGGGGTAGACTGGCGGTCGATTCTGCACTCGAAGTGGAGGACGACCGATGCGAAATGGAACGAACGGAGCGGCCGGCGACCGGCTGCGGGAAGCTCAGCGGCAATGGAAACTCTGGCGGTTGCGGTGCAGCCGGTCGGGGGGGTTCCGCCAGAGTTGTGGCTGCTGGGTGCCGAGGTTGCTTCCGAACGCAATGGTCGCAGTTGAGTTTACGCGGCCAGGGAGTACGGAATTCGGGTTCTCTCGGACATCGTGTTCTGGAGAATGGCGGGCGTGCCCATCGATTAACGGCGAAATCGGGATATGGGTAGGAAGACCGCCAACGGGCGGTGTAGGTCGTGGATCGAGGGCGGGCCGGGGGTGGGGTTCTGCGCGAACCAACCGCCAACCACGGCCGAAGACCACCCCGTCTCGCCGCCGCCCTCCGAGGAAGCGGATCGGCGATCGTGATTCGCAGGAGGGCGATGGCGAGGTCTGCCGCCGGATTGGCGGATTCTACGCGGAGGGGTGGCGTGCGTCCAGGCCGGACGCGGGGTATGGCAAGGGGTCGTCGAACTGGGAGCGGGGTGGCGGCGATTGTAGTGACACCATTGGGGGTGCGCATTTCACACATCCAAAAGAAGCTCCGCCATATAGAGCAGAAAGGGGAGCTGATCGCGGCTACGGTCCAAACACTTACTTCGCCCGTCTCGCTCCCCCTTCACATGTTCCCCTGGAAACGATTGTGAAAGCGGTTCCCGACTTCGTACGTAACCCAGTCTTTCAGACTCCGCGTCCACCATTGAACGGAAGCGGTATCGTAGACATCGGGAGTGTCAGGTGGAATAACAATACTGATGTTCCGGCCTTCCTGCTGGAAGACCCGCTTAGTGATTTCGCGGCACCTGAACATATGATGGCGATGTGCAACAAGCATTACTGACTGAAACTCGGCCAAGCCATTGTTGAGAAACTGCTTTACCACTCCACTGGTTCCCAGGTATTTGGTTCCTGGCCTCGCCACTTGGTGACCAGGGACGACGACGTCGCGTTCAGCCAGTGACTCGGCGATCTCCCATTGCGCAAAGATGGAAAGGCCGCGTTTTGTGAACGGCAAAATGAAATCAGCAATCGCGTCGTTGGTCTTGCCGGGGTGATGTAGACAAGGATGATATTGGCTGGGTGGAAATGGTACGTGGGGCTTGGATGGGCCGAAACCAAACGCGAAGGCGATAACCGCCTGAGCTTCCGCCAGTTCTTGCGTTGAGTCAGGATCGAGAACCCAGGTGGTGAGATAGGGAAGATCATCCAGCAGCAGCCGGTTGATGGCGTCTTCTCCAAACCCGATCGCAGTAAGGTGCTCCTTGATCGCACGGTGTGCTTCGTCCAGACTTGCCATGTCAAATCTCCTCTCCTGGCGAAACGAGTTGAACTGAACCGCGGAATTGGAAGCGGCTATGGGTTTTGTTTGCCGCGACCGGGCCACCACACCGCATTGTAACGCGCCGCGACAGGCAGATAAAACCCTTCCGAGGAAGGGCAGCATTGCAAGATCGGCCGTCCCAACGCGGGGCGGAGCTGGACCTGAGGGGCGTTGTGCTCACCGTCGTCGCGGTGGGATCTTGCGCTGCTGGGGCCGCTTACCGGTCCCGGGCTTCGGTGGCAGCTTGACACGCTCCCTCGCCGCTTTCGCGTCGTCCCGCAGAATCTGAAGCTTGACTGACCGGACGAGTTGCGGACCGACCGAGACTCCATAGCTCTCCAGCGTCTCGACGACCTCTTGCGGCTTGCCCTGCATCCCCAGCCGGGCCAGCACCGTACGAATTGCTCTTCGCTTGTCTGCCGTCACAATCGTTCCCCCCGGGCTGAGCGTCAGCCAATCCTTGTCCGTCTGTCCATTGTTGGCCTCGCCCCAGGCCCCGGCAACTCCCGGTTTTCCGCCCAGGCGATGAATGGCCGAAGAGGGGCGGAATCGACAGGTGAAAACGGGGCCACCCGCACAACCGCGTACGTACCCGGTACCGCAGGTAAGCTCTGCTAACTGGAACTGACCGCATAAGCCTGCACGTGTATGCTTGTGCGCTGATGGGAGCGACTGAAACACGCCCTTTTTATGGCCGGATGCACCGCCAAGGGCGATTCCCCGCCAGACCACAACGCCGTCCACCACCCGCACAACCCCCTACGTCCGCGGTACTGCGCGAACCGACCGCCGCGACCACAGCCAAAGACCACCCCGTCTCGACGCCACCCTCCGACGAAGCGGATCGTCGATCGTGATCCGCTGGCCGGGTTGGCGAGGGGCGATGGCGAGATCTGCCGCCGGGTTCGCGGATTCTTCGCGGCCGCGGCGGCGAGGGCGACGTGGGCTCATTCGCCTGGCCGATCCGACCGGGTATCCGGCACTGCACGACCGGGTACGTACCCGGTACTGCCGGGAAGCTCTGCTCGGCCAGAATCCTGACGACATAAGCCTGCACATGAATGCTTGTGCGCTGACGGGATGACTGACCCCCCTTTTTGTGGCGGAGTCGGCAATTCCCCGCCAGACCACAACCCCGTCCATCCCCCGCACAACCGGGTACGTCCGCGGTACTGCGCCGAGCGACCGCGAAGACCAAACCGTCCCGCCGACGACCTGCGAAAGAGCGGGACGGTCGATCGTGATCCGTCGGCCGCGGCGGCGAGGGGCGGCTGCCGCCGGGTTCGCGGATTCTTCGCCGAGGGGCGGGTGGCCGCGATGGTGACGTGGGCTCACTCGCCTGGCCGATCCGGGCTGGTATCAAGTTTCTGTCCGTAGACCCGCAGTTTTGGTGAGAATGCCGCCGACGACGGAAGGGGGTGTCGGCTTGACGAACGCTTTCGCGGGCTTCCTCCCCACGGCCGGTCACCCGAGCCGTAGTTGCCCTCACCTCGTACCTGGCTTCCCGAGATCCCAGTTGGTATACTGCCTTTCTGAAGAAGTTCGTTCGACGGGGGTGGATCGGGGGCGTACGGACGCGGGGGTGTGTCAACAGTTGATCGAACCGAGGGTGATAGCACACCGGGCCATTTCCGCCTAAACGGATAGCCGATGCTCCGTCCCGACCGCGATCAATGAATCCAGGGGGCAGACCGCTGTTCCTGGTCAGTTCTTCGAAATTGCCATACTACACCGTCTCGTCCGCCCGTGAATGCGGAACGGCGGGGACGGTCACTAGAATGGAACGTCGTCTGCCAAGCTCCATTTCCGTGCTACCCCGCAAGGCTACAGCATGAACGCGCATCGGCAGCGCAGAATGGGAACGTCGGAGTCGCCGCGTTCTTCGAACAAACAGATCAGGTTTGCAGTCTTGCACCTGGGGTGCCCGGTGCGTTCGGCGACTTGGCCAGGGCGCAGGCGATGGCGCTCAGATAAATTGACCCATCTGTGGTCAGATAAACTGACCCATCGGGCTTACAGTGGGGAGGGTTTCGAGCGGGCGGTGGCGTGGGGACGCGAGGCGGAGAGAAGTCCGAG
>SLEY01000157.1 GCA_007124535.1 Planctomycetaceae bacterium | reverse complement strand
CTCTCCCGCGGATACTGGATCAACGGATCCTGTTCGGCGCGCCAGCAGAACGGGTATTCGTGCCGGTACTGTTCCAGATGGTACAGCAGGCCCCGTTCGCGCAGGGAGCGGTTGATGTCCCGATCGGCCTCTTTGACCCAGCGGCCTTGGTAATCGGGTGCGGCCGACGTGAACCGCCCGTCCGGGCCGACAGCACAGATCAGCGGGGGGACGTCGTCGCCGACAAACCGCGTCTGTTCGTCACACAGGACGTCGTAATCCACTTCGCCAAAGGCCGGGGCCAGATGCACAATGCCGGTGCCACTGTCCAGAGTGACGAAATCGGCAGCCAACACGCGCCAAGCCACGTGCTCCCGGCCGCCCGCCACCAACTGGCCCACCCGGTCTCCGTCGGCTTGATAATAATAATCGAACGGCGGCACATAGCGCCGGCCTACCAAATCGCTGCCCCGGCAGACCGCTTCCACCGTCAATTCGCGTTTGACACTCCGAGCGATCGTCGGCAGCAAGCCTTCGGCCAGGATCAAACGCTGGCCCGTCTGGGGGTCGCGGATGGTGGCGTAGTTCAAATCCGGATGCACGGCGGCAAACTGGTTGCTCGGCAACGTCCAAGGCGTGGTCGTCCAGACCAGCAGTGCGGTCTCCGGATCGTCCACCAGCGGCAAGCGGACGTAGACGCTGGGGTCATCCACCGCGCGATAACCCTGACCCACCTCGCCGCTGCTGAGGGCCGTTCCGCCCTGGGCCCACCACCAGACGATCTTGTGCCCCCGGTACAACAGTCCGCGGTCGAACAGATTCTTCAGCGACCACCAGACACTTTCCACATAGCTTTGATGATAGGTGACGTAGGCCTGGTCCAAACGGATCCAGAACCCCAACCGCTCGGTCAACCGCTCCCACTCGCGCATATAGCGCCACACGCTGGCCTGGCACTTGTGAATGAAGGGCTCGATCCCGTAGGCCTCGATCTCCTCCTTCGAGTGGATCCCTAACTCCTTGCAGACCTCGACCTCGACCGGCAAGCCATGCGTATCCCAGCCGCCTTTGCGCTCGCAGCGGTACCCCCGCATCGTGCGGTAACGCGGGAACAGGTCCTTGATGGCCCGGGTCAGGCAATGCCCCGGGTGGGGAAGGCCGTTCGCCGTCGGCGGACCTTCATAAAACACAAAGCGGGGAGCGCCCCCGCGGCGTTCCAGCGAGCGCTCGTAAATCCGCTGCGCTTTCCAGAAAGCCAGCACCTCGGCTTCCAACGCGGGAAAGTCGGTTTGACTCGGTACCGGTTTGAACATCAATCGTCATCCTCGAAGCGGTCTTCGAAGTCCTCATCGTCGTCTACGAAGTCGTCATCGTCATCCTCGCACGAGCCGCCGCGCCGCGTCCGTCCGCCGCCCGTCTGTTCGTCCGAATCCGGATCGTCGAAGTCGGGTTCGCTCGACTCGTCCCCGCCTTCATCCGCGCACTCATCCTCTTCCAACGTGTACTCGTCCTCCAACTCCACCTCGAAATCATCGTCGAATTCGTCGTCGAAGTCGTCGAAGTCGTCATCGTCGAAATCGTCAAAGTCCTCGAAATCGACCAGTTCCCCCCACGCCGGCGGCGCCGCGCCTTCCAGCATTCCCCCTGAATCGGGGAACGGCAAGATGCAGGGCGCTTCGCGGGGCGGGGCACAACGTTCGGTCAAGGGTAAATCGTTCATGAGACAACCAATGAGCGGAAATGGGGGAAGGGGCAAACAGTGCGATGTGGTATCCGAACAACGGGTGATTGTCAAGCGTTACACGCGTGACAGGAACTGCCCCGAACGCGTGTCGACTTTGACCCGCTCACCCTCTTTCATATACTCGGGAACCTGCACCACCAAGCCGGTCTCCAGCGTCGCGGGCTTGGTCCGTGAGGTGGCCGAGTTGCCGCGGACGCCCGGATCACAAGCGCGAATGGTCAATTCTACGGCCACCGGCAACTGCAACCCCAGGCATTCCCCGTTGTAGATCAAGGCCATCGCCCCTTCGAGTTCCTCGGTCACGTAAGGCATCTGGTCGGCGACATCCGACAAGGCCAACGCATATTGATTGTAATCCGTCTGGTCCAACCAGTGGACGTGGGTGGCGTCGGTGTACATCAAACGGATCGCTCGCCGCCCGAAATCGGCCGCGTCCAGCGATTCCGTACCCTTCAGGGTGATATCCGTCTTGTTCCGCGTCAGGAGATTCCGACCGCGAAACTTGTACAAGGTGGCTGCACCGCGTGCCGAAGGGGTCTGGACCGTGACCGTTTCGATCATCACCGGCGCGCCCTCGTAATTGACCACCGAACCCGGCTTGATTTCTTTCGCCTGCATCGCCAATTCCTCCTCCCCTCCACGGCGTGTCCGCGGTTCGGGTCGCTTCTTTCCTCTCCGCTCGTATTCGAAAATCGGGCCGGCGTCCTGCGGAAAAAGGCCGACCTCATTTTCGGATACGGTCTCAGCTCCATCCTTCCTCGGTATCCGTCCCGCCGCCTGCCCACGCCTCCAGCGCCTCCAGGGCCTGATCCCGTTCCTCGCGGTTGGCCCATACCGATTCGTCCATCTCCAACCGCACTTCGTACCGGCCCTCGTACATGCAATCCTCGTTGCCGCAGAAATGAGGCAGTTCGGAAACCCAGATGATGCGGTATAACGGCACATGTTTGTCGTCGATGACGCACAAGGCACTACTCGACATGAGAACCTCTCCTATTGCCCAGCCAGTTCCACAGAACGGCGCGTCGCCGCTTCGACGGCCGCCATCAACGCCGCGCGGAGCCCATGCTGCTCCAGCGCCTGCATTCCCGTGATGGTCGTTCCCCCAGGACTGGTCACGCGTTCGCGGAGTACGGCCGGATGCTCGCCACCCTCCTTGACCATTTCGGCCGCCCCCATCACGGTCTGGGCAGCCAGTGCCGTGGCAACCGCCCGCGGCAACCCCATCCGGACCCCTCCGTCACTCAACGCTTCGACCACCGTGTAGACGAACGCCGGCCCCGACCCCGCCAGTCCGGTGACCGCGTCCAACAGGGACTCGTCAACTTGAAAAGCAATACCGACCGTCTCCAGCAAGCGACCGACCTGGCGAGCATCGTCGTCCGTGGCGCCCTCTCCCAAGGCATACCCGCAGGCGCCGCGGCCGACCAGGCAGGGCGTATTGGGCATCACGCGAATCACCCGGCGGGCGCCATAGTCGGCTTGCAGTCGCGCCAGCGGGATGCCGGCCGCCACCGAGACCACCAACGGCTCGGCGCCCAGGCACGCCGCGATCTCACGGCCCACCGCGGCCACCTGAGGCGGTTTGACCGCCACGATCACCAAATCGGCGTCCCGGATCGCCGCCCGATTGCTGTCCGCAAATCTCGCCCCGGGCACCTGGGCCGCAAACTGCTCCCAAGCGGCGGGCGAGGGATCGTGAGCCACGATCGAATCGGCGGAAACCAACCCGCCGCGTACGAACCCCCCCGCCAACGCCCGCGCCATCTGGCCCGCGCCCAAAAAACTCAGTCGCAGTGCAGACATGCCCGCTCCACCCCCTGGTGTCCGTCCCTTTCGAGAAAACGCATCCGCCGTCGAATACCCCCACGTCTCAGGGCGCGGCCCGGGCCGGCAACTCGGCCGCCCAAAACTCGCGAAACACAAGGTCCGTCGTCGGATCGTGCCCCTGGATCTGAATCGTGCCCGGTTCCAGCCGCAAACCCCGCCGCGGATTCTCGTCCGGCTCCCGCGTGTCGGTCCAGTCGCTGACCTGCAAACCGTTCACCCACACCGTCATGTGCGGGCCCGCGACAAGAATCGTCTTGTAGAACCAGGCGTTGTCATCCGCCGCCACAAACCGGGCGTCCTGGCGGCGGAAAATGCCGCCCGTCCCGCAGTCCGTCGGCCGGCTCCGGTCCCCGTCGACAATCCCGTTGTGGATTTGCGATTCGTAACCGTTCATCGGATCGCCCGGAATGCACCGGAAAAAGATCCCGGAATTCAACTCGGGAGCATGCGTCTTGCATTGCAACTGCAACACGAAATCGCCATACGACGGCTCCGTTTCCAACTGGCCCGGACCGTCCTCGACCCGCATCCAGCCATCGTCCGTCACCGTGAAACGGCTCTCCCGCTCGGGGAAGGTCACCCAGCCGGTGAGGTCCTCGTGATTGAAAATCGACTCCAAACCGGCCGGCTGCAGCCACATATGACGAAACGCCAACTGGCCGCTGGCGACGTGGAAGCCGAGTCGCCCGCGACGCAACGGCTCCGGATCGGTGTACGTCAGGATCGTCTCGCCCGCTACCGAAACCGCCACCGTCTCGCCCGCCACCCGGACCTCGTACTCCTGCCACTCCTCGCTGGCAATTTCCACCTCAGACCGCGCCCGTCCCACCAAACTGCCCGTCGGGTACGCCTCGTCGCCAGCCGCGATGTTCAGCAGGTAACTCTCCGTAGCCGGATCCTCCGGCAGGGCAGGGGCGTGCAGCAACAATCCGCCCGACGTGCCCGGTTCGCTCCTGACCTCCACCCGGAGCACAAAATCCGCGAACTGGGTTGAAGTGACCAGCGCCGCAGGCTGCTCCGCGCTGACAATCAAACCGTCCTCCTCGATTCGCCAGTCGGCTTCGCCCTCCAGGTTCCAGCCGAACAGGGTCCGCCCATCGAACAAAGAGACCCAACCTTCGGCTAACTGAGCGTCTGTCAGTTGGCGGGGCGGCATCTCGGGACGTGGCTCCGGATCGCCCGGGTTATCCGCGGGCTCCGTTTCCGCCGCGGCCGTCGCGTCTCCTGCGGTCGCCGCGCCGACTACGGCCCCTTGGCCCCCCGCCGGTGAAACTTGTGTCCCTTCCGAAGAGGGCCCAGGATTGACCGGACCGCACCCCGTCCCTACAAAACCCATGGCACAAGCCAATGCCCACAGGATTCCCCAAATCATTCGCGGCATGAGCCTTCGACTCCCTGTCTGGTACTTGCTGTCTGGTACTTGGATTTCTGCCAACCGCAGAACCAACTTGCTTTGGGGGGTCCGGTGGACGGAACCTCAGGCCGGTTGTATCCGCAGTTCCCGATCGATTGCTTACTTTACACCAAAAACCCCGCCCGTCACAGGGTTGGTCCCCGAATGAGTTCACGACCGTGTTACAGCCGAGTCCTGTTGACCTTTGCCCGCAACAGTTTGATTCGGGATATGACGTTTCGCACGAATTTCCTGCTGGAAACCGTGTCCTCCGCCTCCTGGACGCTGATGAACGCGGGGTTCTACCTGCTGGTCTTTCACCATACCCCCTATATTGGACCGGAAACCGGCTGGGGAAAATTCGAATTCTTCGTGTTCCTGGCCACCAGCTGGTTCATCAACAGTCTGGTGCAGGCGTTCTTGATGCCCAATGCCCAGGAATTCAGCGAACTGATCCGCACCGGCAACCTGGATTTCGCCCTGTTGAAACCGATCGATACCCAATTCCTGATCTCGTTCCAGCGCGTCGAATGGTCCTCGCTGGTGAACGTGCTGTCGGGTTTGGTGCTGTTGAGCATCAGCCTTTGGCAACTGACGACGCGGCCGGACGATCCGCTGGTGCTGAGCGCCGCTTCGATCGTCCTGTACCCGTTTTACATCCTCTGCGGGGTGGGCATTCTCTACAGCCTGATGATCAGTTTAGCGGCCACCAGTATTTGGCTGGGCCGCAACCAGTCCTTATACAATTTTTGGTTTTACATCACGAATTTCGCTCGCTATCCCATGGAGATCTACCAACGTGGCTGGGGGATGCCGCTGTGGACGGTCTTTACGTTCGTGATCCCGGTGCTGGTGGTCGTCAATGTCCCCGCACGCTTGCTGGCGCAACCGCTGGCGCCGCGAGCCTGGTGGGAATGGCCGCTGGCAGGCTTTGCGATCGTCGCGACATTGACCAGTCTGGCCGTCTCGCGATGGGTTTTTCAGCAGGCCCTGCAGGGGTATCGCAGTGCCAGTAGTTGACCGCTGCCGCTTCACCGGTTAGGCTAAACCAGAGGTTGCTTAACCACAGCCCGGGGGTTTGTCCTCGGAAGGAGTTACACCCATGTCTGCGAACCAGCACTTTGAAACCCGCTCGGACGAAAATGGTGTCGTGCTGTGTCTGGCCAATACCGGTGGTTATGACACGGTGGACTATGGCGATCTGCAAACGGCCTTGCTGCGCTTTGCCGAGCAGACGCGCCCCCAATTGCTGGTGGTGGACTTGTCGAACGTCGGCTACTGCTCGACGGCCGTGATCAATGCCCTGATGCAGCTGCGCAATCAACTGGCCGAGCACGGCGGGTCCCTTCGTTTGGCGGGCATGTCGTCGGAAGTGCGAGAAGCTTTCGGCCACCTGCGCTTGGACGGGACGGTTTTTCAGATCTACGACACGACGGATGCGGCATTGGCCGAAGCGTGAGCCCGGCGGCGCGGAGGGGAGCCAGCGACGATGGGCTTATTGGACGCCTACCCGGTTCTGGATGTGATCGCGGTGGGTGCGCATCCGGACGACGCCGAAATCGCTTGCGGCGGCACGCTGGCCGCTTTGGCCGAACAGGGTTATCGCGTCGGGATCATCGATCTGACCGATGGCGAACCGACGCCGAATTGCCCGTCGCCCGAGATGCGAAAGGCGGAAGCGGAGGAATCGGCGGCGGTCTTGGGAGTCCATCGGCGGGTGACGCTGGATTTGCCGAATCGCCGGCTGTTCGATACGTTCGAGGCCCGGGTGGCCCTGGCGACCGAGTTCCGCAAGTACCGGCCACGCGTGGTGATCGGCTTCGGCGACAAGACGCCCACCGCCTCGCCGGATCACTGGCAGGCGATGCAGATCACCGACGCCGCGGTGTTCTATTCGCGGCTGACCAAGTGGGAGGAGCATTTCGGATCGCTGCCGGTGCATACGATTGCCCGGCAGTTGTACTTTAATCTGCTGTTCCATGCGGCGACCGCGAATGTGGCGACCAGCCACGTCACCGTGGACATCAGCCACACTTTGGAGAAGAAGATCGCGGCCATCCGCTGCTATCGCACCCAGTTTCCGCCCGAACGGGAGTATGTCTTCGAACGGATTCGCGGCGCGGCTTTGATCTCGGGCGCCGCCACCGGTTTCGCTGCCGGCGAGACGTTCGCCTCGACGCGAGCCCTGGGCACCAACGACCTGCTGCAGTTCCTGTTCCTCCGCTGAGCTACGGCTGAGCTACGGCTGCTTGACGAATTGCAATCCGCACACGGCATAGGTGCGGGCCGGAAAATGCCATCGCCAGGGAGCGCTCAGCTGCACCGCTCGGACCTGAGCCGCAAAGGGGGGTTGCTGCAGCTGCTGCCAGAGCACCAAGGGGTTCAGACCGGTGAAGAAGTTCCGCTGGCGCAGCAATTCCTTCGCCAAATCGGCCAGTTCCGCTTCCGCCACGGTAGCCAACTCGGGGC
Source organism: Planctomycetaceae bacterium (assembly GCA_007124535.1). Lineage (GTDB taxonomy): Bacteria > Planctomycetota > Planctomycetia > Pirellulales > Pirellulaceae > SLMF01. Next base: position 5,297 of record SLEY01000157.1, on the reverse strand, counting down.
AGGTCTCGGACGAAACGAAGTCGATCAGGATCAGCCCGCGACCACCGGGCCGCAACGCTGCCACCAATTGCTCCAGATGCCGCTGCCGCAAGACGCGAATCAAGGGCAACAGACTCGGGTGCTGGGGACCCAATGCCTGATGAGCGGCCTCCAGGATCTGCGAGAGCAGACATAACGAGCCGATCCCGTCCAGATTGCGGAGCAACGCAGGCAGCGGGGCTGCGGCTGCCGCGGCCAGGCATGCCGCGACCTCCTGATCCGCCGGGAGGGTTCCCCCACACCAGGCGCCAATCCATTCGAGGATCCCCGAACAATCGACATCGCCACCAATCTGCAACACCTCGGCAGAAAACGGCTGCTGCCGAGCCCATCCCGCTTCGACCGCCGCCGAATCCAGGTCCACCAGCAGAATTCGGGAAAAATGCTCGGCCAGCCGCTGCAGATCGACATCGTTCCCGTTGCCGAACCCCAGTAACCCCAGCTGACGGTCGCCCGATTGCACCTCCGCCGGCGGGCCCACCAGCAACTCGGTCACCCGGGCCCGGTGCGCCGCATACCGGTCCCAACAGTCCCGGGTTCGCCGGTTGCGGCGGATTTGCTCGGACTGCCATCCGGTCATCACACGCCCTGCCAGACCAATTCGGACCACACCGGCGCCAGAACCTCCAACAACCGGCGGTAACGCGCGTACTTCCGCCCGTAGACTTCGGCCACCCCCGGATCCGGCTCGCGACAACGCTCGATCCGCACCATCGCCTCACAGGCGGCCGGATAGCTCTCGTACAAGCCGACCGCCACCGCCGCCCCGATCGCGGCCCCCAGCGCCCCCAGCTCGCTGCCCGCCGGAACCTCGACCGGCAACTGCAGGATGTCGGCAAACATCTGCAGCCAAACCTCGCTCCGCGCCGCCCCGCCCGACAGACGGATGCGCTCCGGCCGCGAACGGAAACGCATCAGGCGGTCCAGATGCCAGTGATGCGAAAAGATCACGCCCTCGTAGACGGCACGCAGCACGTGCCCCCGCGATTGCCAACCGTCCAGACCGAAAAAGGCCGCTTTGCCGTCCAGACTGACATTCGCACCATAAAGGAACGGCAGGAAGGTAATCCCCGCTTCCTCGGGACGCGTCTCGCCCACCAGCTGGTTGCACAAGTCGAAAATCGAAAAACGGCAGAGGCCCTCCAGCCGCCGCTCGGCAGGCATCAACTCGGTGACAAACCATTCCAGATTGCTGGCCGACGTCGCGCTGCCCTCCAGCATCAAATAGTAGCCCTCCAAGGCATAACACGTGCTCATGAACACGTCCGGATCGACAACCGGCTGGCGAGCAATGTACTGGTTGTTCCCCCACGTCCCCGCGATCATGCACATTTGACGCTCGTCGATCAGCCCCGACCCCAAACCGCAGGCGTCGATATCGAACATCCCCCCGGCCACCGGCGTCCCAATCGCCAGGCCCGTCGCTTCCGACGCCTCCGGCGTCACCTGGCCGCAGATCGTCTCCGGCCGGCACAGCGGAGGCAGCAGACGCTGCATCTCGCTGATCCCGAACGCGGCAAATACCTCCGGATCGTACTGACCCGTCCCCACGTTCAACAGACTGGTGCCCGACATGTTCGTCACTTCCGTGTGCAGCGCGCCCGTCAGCCGGCCGCGGATATAGTCCGTACAGGTCAGGGCCGCCGTCGCCCGTGCCAGCGACTCCGGCTCGTGGTCCCGCATCCACGCCAGCAGGGCGTTCGGCTGGCCCGGCCACAACGCCTGCATCGTCTTCGGACGCACGACCGAATCCACCCCGTCGGCCAACCACCGGTCGATGTAAGCCCGAGCCCGCGTATCCGGGCCCCGTACCGCCGGACGGACCGGCCGGCACCGCTCGTCGACCAAGTACAACCCGTTGCCGTGCCCCGTGCAGGCCACGCCCCCGATGTCCGAGGCGGACAGACCGCTACGCGATAATGCCTCGGCAATCGCCTCCGCCGTCAATTGCCACAACCCCTCCATGTCCGCTTCGCTGTAACCCGGCTGGGGTGAAAGCAAGTCCACCTTGCGACCGGACACCGCCACCTCTTTGCCCTCCGCGGTGAAAATGGCCGCTTTGGCGACCGTGCTGCCGTTGTCGATTCCAAGCAGGTAGTTTGCCATGCCGTTGCCCCGTTTCCTTTCTTTCACACAGTTCGAGCCCAAGCCAGTCCACAATATCAAGTCCGTCCGGACGGCCATGCAGGGCCCGAATTACCGGCCGTCCTGCGGGTCCCGCCCGATCGGTTTCCCATTCTGAACCAAAACACGGCCTCTGTCTGTAGCCGGATCGAACGTGTTTGGTCCAGTAGATCGAAAATCTCCGCAGGGGCTCCCCAGTCAGGTGAAACATCCGTGGCCTAGGCGAACCAATTTGGATGTTCTGCTACGAATAACCAAAAAATCACGCTGCCCGTTGTTGCCAACTCGTCAGACGCTCGATATGATAAAGGTCGTACTGAGATACAGTCTCACTTTCAACAAGCTTCCTCAGAGCCTACCCGAAGAGGGGTCTTCCTCTCTCCGGAGTGGCGCTCGGTCCTACGGATGAAAAAAACCGTGCATGATTTGATCCCCCTCCGCTGCTTGACTCCCGGACAAATGGCCCAGATCGGCGCGATCGTCGGCGATCCGAACCAGGCACATCGCTTGGCAGAACTCGGCTTGCGTCATGGCGCCGAAATCGAGATGGTTCGAGGGGGCAGTCCATGCGTTCTTCGCATGGGGGGACAACAATTGTGCTTCCGCCACACGGCCGGTTTAGATGTCCTGGTCCGCCCGGCAGGGGCCCTCTGATCCGCCCATGCCCGGCAAGTCATCCTTTCATTCGCTCAGTTCGCGGCCGGAATCGCCCACACCTCGCAAATTTTTATGCACGCAACTAAGGACCCCGCCAAGTCCATCACCGTCGCCCTGATCGGAAATCCCAATACGGGCAAGTCCACTTTGTTCAATAGCCTGGCCGGCGTTCGCCAGCATGTGGGGAATTATCCCGGGGCCACGGTCGAAAAGAAAATCGGCCAGTTCACGATCGCCGGACAGCCGTTCGACTTGGTGGATCTGCCCGGAACCTACAGTTTGGCCCCGCGTTCGCCCGACGAAATGGTCACGGTCGATGCGCTGCTGGGACGTTTGGCCGAGGAACCGGCCCCGGACGTGGTGGTCTGCGTGCTCGACGCCAGCCGGCTGCAACAGAATCTGTACCTGTTCAGCCAGGTGCTGGAGTTGGGTCGGCCGACGGTGCTGGTGTTGAACAAGATGGATTTGGCCGAGGCGCAGGGGACGTCGGTGGACGTGGCCGGCTTGAGCAGCCGTTTGGGCGTGCCGGTGGTGGCGATGCAGGCGCATCGCAAACTCGGGCTCGAGACCCTGCGGCAGACGATTCAACAGGCGGTCGAGCAACCGGCGCGGGCCGGAGAGAGCCCCTTTCCCGAGGTGTTTCGCCGCGAGGTGGCCGATTTGCAGGCCGCGCTGAAGCCGGCCGCCGCCGAAAGCTTGCCACGCTATCTGATCGAGCGGTTGTTGCTGGACAGCGGCGGGTGGTTAGAACAAGCCGGGCTGCCGGGTGTGGATAACGGGGCGATGCAGCAGGTGCGCCAAGCTCGCGCGCGTTTGGCCGAAGCGGGCTATCCGGTACCGGCCGTCGAGGCGATGGCGCGTTACGATTGGGCCGCGCGCACCCTGGACGGGCTGGTCAAGACTTCGGAAACCCCGTCGCGCAGCGGCAGCGATCGGTTGGATGGGATCCTGATGCACCGCTTCTGGGGCTCTTTGATCTTTGCTCTGCTGATGACCCTGGTGTTCCAAGCCATCTTTATCGGGGCCGAACCCCTGATGGAAGGCATCGAAGACGGCATCGGTTGGCTGGGCCAGCGATTGGATTACGTGTTGCCGGAAGGCGTGCTCCGTTCGCTGCTGCAGGATGGCGTGCTGGCCGGTGTGGGGGCCGTGCTGGTGTTCCTGCCGCAGATCCTGATCCTGTTCGTCTTCATCGCCGTGCTGGAAGACTGTGGCTACATGGCCCGGGCAGCGTATCTGATGGACCGGCTGATGTCGCGGATCGGGTTGAGTGGCAAATCGTTCATCCCGTTGCTCTCGTCGTTCGCCTGTGCGATCCCCGGAATCATGGCCGCGCGCGTGATCGAGGACCGGCGGGACCGGCTGACCACGATGCTGATCGCGCCGTTGATGACGTGCGGCGCCCGGTTACCGGTTTACACGCTGTTGATTGCCGCGTTCATACCGGCCCACCGCGTGCTGGGCGGCTGGATCGGGTTGCAAGGCCTGACGCTGTTGGCGATGTACGTATTGGGTTTGCTGGTGGCGGTGTTGGCCGCTTTCGTTTTGAAACGCACCTTGTTGCGTGGGGAAACCCCGCCGTTTTTGATGGAATTGCCCAGTTACCAATGGCCTTCGCCGGCGACCGTCGTGCGGCGGGTCAGCGAGAATGGGTGGTCATTCCTGCGCGGTGCGGGCACCCTGATCTTCACCGTCTCGGTGCTGGTCTGGGCCGCCGCCTATTTTCCTCGCGACCCGGCGGTCGAAGCGGAAGTGCGATCTGGTTACGCCCCGCAGATCGAGGCGTTGCAGCAACGGGCGGTCGAGTTGGCCGAAGGCGGCGAGGATGGGGATTCGGCAGCCCGCGTCGAATTGGAACAGGAACGGGCGGAATTGAAAGCGACCATCTCCCGGCACGTGGCGGGGGCCTACATGGAGCACAGTTACCTGGCCCGCGCCGGACGGGTGATCGAACCGGCGGTCGAACCGCTGGGGTGGGACTGGCGGATCGGCTGCGCCGTGATCGCCTCGTTTCCCGCCCGCGAAGTGGTGGTCAGCACCCTGGGCGTGATCTACCACTTGGGCGAAGGCCAAGACGAAAGGTCCGAATCGCTCCGCGATACGCTCCGCGGCGCCACCTGGCCCGGCACCGACCGCCGAGTCTTCAACATCCCGGTCGCCCTCTCCCTGATGGTCTTCTACGCCCTCTGCGCCCAATGCGCCGCGACCCTGGCCATCATGCGCCACGAAACCGGCACCTGGCGCTGGCCGTTACTGACGTTCACCTACATGACCGTCCTGGCCTACGCCGGCGCCTGGCTGACCTACCACATCGGCATGCAATTCTAAGAACGTCGTCCGACCCCGTCCGACACCGTCCTATTTCTCGGCCACCTGGGGCGGTTCCGCGTAATCCTGCCACAGTTGTTCTGCCAGTTCGGCATCCGCCGGGCCGTCGTGTGTGGCGAATCGGTACTGGGAAACCAGCGGCTGATCCG
>SLEY01000024.1 GCA_007124535.1 Planctomycetaceae bacterium | reverse complement strand
GCCTCGGGCAGCAGGTGTCCAAAGGCATCGCGCAATAGACGCTTTCCCTTCCCACGGCGGTATTTCAAATGGATCGGCAGACTGGCGGCGAATTCGACCACCCGGTAATCCAAGAAGGGCTGCCGGCATTCCAGGGCATGGGCCATCGACGCGATGTCCACCTTGGTCATCAAATCGCAGGGCAGGTAGGTGATCAAATCGGCCAGCGAAAAGGCGGTGACCGGATCGCGTTGAGCGCAACGGGCCAAAGCTTGCTCTAAAAAAAAGAGGGGCTCGCTGGTGGCCACTTGGTCCTGAAAAGCGGAGGTATACAACCGTGCACGCTGGGCGCGGGGGATAATCCCGATCCAGTCCAGATAGCGCGGCGACGGGGCCGTGGCCAGGACTTCGCAGAAACGCTTGAATCGTCGCACCACCGACTTCTGCCGGGACGATGAAGGCACGGCTTGCCAACAACGGTGGCCAAATACAGCACGCAAGGGCCAGATCCGGTCCAGGACCGCCGCCATGGCCACCGCCTGATACCGCGGATAACCAACGAATAGTTCGTCGCCGCCGTCCCCGCTGAGCGCCACCGTCACGTGCTGGCGCGTCAACTGCGAAACATACCAGGTCGGGATGGCCGAACTGTCGGCAAACGGTTCATCGTAGTGCCAGACCAACTCCGGCAGAATCTCGACGCCCGCCGGCGTGACCTGAAACTCGTGATGCTCCGTGCCCAAGTGCCGGGCGACTAGACGTGCGTAATCCGTCTCGTCGTACTCCCGGACGGGGAAGCCGATCGAGAAGGTCTTCAACGGTTGATCCATCTGCTGCTGAGCAACCGCTGCGATCAGGGAGGAATCCACACCGCCGGAGAGGAATGCGCCCAGCGGCACATCGCTGCGCAATCGTAGCCGCACGGCCGATGCCAGCGTCGTGCGTAGTTCCCGAACCGCCTCGTCACGCGTCCAGTCCCGCTGGTGGTTCAGATCCGGTTGCCAGTAGGGCCGGATATCCAGGCGCTCCTCGGCATAGACGGCCAGGTGGCCGGGCGGCAGTTTGCGAAAATCGCGGAAGATGGTGCGAGGATGGGGGATGTACTGATAAGTCAGGTATTCGTCGAGGGCCACGGGGTCCAGGTCGCGAGCCATGCCGGGGATTTCCAGGAGACTCTTCAATTCACTGGCAAAGGCGAGGCGTCCCGGTTGCTGGTGGTAGACCAGCGGCTTCTTGCCCAAGCGATCGCGAGCCAGCACCAGGCGTCGCTGCCGGCTGTCCCAAATCGCCAGGGCGAACATTCCGTTCAGATGGCCAAAGGCGTCCAGACCTTCGTCTTCGTACAGATGGACCAGGGTTTCGGTATCGCTGCGGGTGCGGAAGTGGTGTCCGGCTTTTTCCAGCTGGGGGCGCAGTTCCTGGAAGTTGTAGATCTCGCCGTTGAAGACCACCCAGATACTGCCATCTTCGTTGGATAGCGGTTGATGGCCGCCGGCGACGTCGATGATGGCCAAGCGGCGGAAGCCCAGCGCCACCCCGGGCGACGATTCGCGGGGTGGCTGCCAGCGGCAATCGGAGAAGAAGACGCCCTGGTCGTCGGGCCCGCGATGCCGGAGGACCTCGGTCATTCGCTGCATCACCGGTGGAGGAACCGCCAAATCAGGATCGGTCCAGATCGCACCGGTGATTCCGCACATCAGCGTTTCCGAGGCAGGCGGGATGCAAGCCGCAAGAAAGGGGCGGGCTCAGGCGCTCGCGTCGTCGGCCGCCTCTTCCTCGTCAACCGCCCGCACCGGCTCGGTCGGAATCGCCTGGGGCTGTTCCTGCGATTCGGCCGGTTCCTCCGGCTGAGGCGATTGAGCCGTCTCGTGCAACGCGGCCAGTTCCGCTTCCAACTCTTCCCGCATCGCTTGGGTTTCGCGGCCCACTTCCGCTTTGACCTGCTCGGTCAACCGCTCCAGTTCCCCGTCCAGCGATCCGTGCAGGGCCTCGGTCGCTTCGTCCAAGGCCTTGGCGATCCCATCGTTCAACGTGGTGATCGTGTTCTGCAGCCGGTCCTCGTTCTCCGAACGCAGTTCGGCCACCTGCTGTTCGGTCTGTTCCCGCAGCCGCTGGGCTTCGGCATCGACACGCTCCTCGGCCTCCTGGCGCAACTGGACAATCGCCTCGGCTGCCTGGCGCGCCAACTCCTCGCTCTCCTGACTGACCAGTTCCTGCAAGCGAGCCACCTCCTCTTCGATGTGGGCGTTCAGTTTTTCGGACTCGGTGGCCACCTGCTGTTCGGCGGTCGCCTGCAGCGCACTGGTGGCGGCAGACATTTCCTCTTCCAACTTGGCTTCCATGTCCCGGCTGACCTGCCCATACACCTCCGCACGGATCTGGGCATTCCGCCGAGCCCGCACCCGGGGGAACAACAGCTGGGCGGAGGCCGATTCCGCCAACACACACACGCCTACCATGGCGAGCCAGCAAGTGATGATACGACGACGTTGCATGTTCAATACTCCTCTACGCGTTCTCACGGACCCTGTTCACTCGGGGGACCATCCAGGTTAATAAAGGTGGGAAGCACGTCTCTACAGACGGGCAAGACCGATCCATATCCTCTACTTTACCACGAATCCAATGGCAAGTGAAGCACTTTTGTCTTACTTCCACTGCGCTTCCGTCGCTCGAACGTACCCCTGATAGACCTCCTTCAGCTCCTCAAAATCGCCTTCTTCGCGATGAATCCACAGCCGGTAGTCGATGGCGAACGGCGTCCCCGGCTCAAAAGTGCGGGCATTTACCCCAGGATACCCAATGCAAAGTGGCCCATAATGCCGGGTAAGCCACGCCGGTGGATAATCCGGATGATGGGGGGGGACAAAAATCGCCGCGCCACTGCGATGCTCCAGATCACCGAACCGGGACGTGAAATCGGCCCATTTCAGCGGCGTGTCGGGCAAATCCCCGCTGGTCGGACCGCTGGGAACCGTGATCCGCGTCTCGGCTCGCGAACCGGGAGCGAAACGCACGGTCAACCCCCCATAGCTCTTGCCAGCCGCACCCCGCAAGGTAATCTCCGCTTCGGGCGTGAAGAATAACTCGACATCCAGCGCCCGATCGTCCGCGCCGGCACGGTAGGCCCGCATCCAAACCCGCTCGATCATCAAACGGTCGCCGTCGACGATCCAACCATTCTCCACCGCCAGCACGGCCGCGACCGGACCGACTTCGCGAACCAACCAGCGGCCGAAGACCTGTCGCAACGGGCCGTCATGCCACGTGTCATAACGCTGGTCATTGACCCGGACGAAGGGCCACGTCCAAAAGACCCCGTGATGGTGGTAATGATCCCGAGGAAAATCGTCCGTCAGCACCTCGCCGCTCATCCCGTATACCGGGTGAATGTAGCAGCTCCGGCTGCGGCGCCGTTCGGATTCGGGCAGGTCTTCTCGCGTGATCACGCCATGATTATAGACGAAGACGGGCTGGTCGCCCTCGCGCGCCTTGACCGACGCGTC
>SLEY01000146.1 GCA_007124535.1 Planctomycetaceae bacterium | reverse complement strand
CGAGGGTCTCCGACCCCGGCCCAGGCTCGGCGAGGGTCTCCGACCCCGCCGAAATCGCCGACCAAAGGCCTCCCACGTTATTGGCGACCTGAGGTCGGCACGTCGGCTCCGTCAGAGACCGGCCACATCGCTGCAGGTGAATTCTTCCCTGCGAGTTGCCTCGCGGCGCTATTCGGTCACCGCCGCGTCCAACGCTTGGAGATAGCGATCGGGATCCTGACGCAACTGAGCCTCGCATCCGGCACAGCAAAGAAACACGTCGCGATTGCCCACCGTCACTTTGACGGGTGTGCCCATCGACCCGAGTGCTTCGCGGCTGACGGGGCATACGGCCTGTTTCAAAGCTGCCGAGCGATCCGGTTCCGACATCTCCGACAGATCCGGGACCTCGTCCTGAACGCCTCCACCACAACCCGTCGCCCCCACCATCAGGGTGCCGAGCAACAGAAGTGCCAACACCGTCGCGAAAGTTCGAACGATATCCATCGGTAGAACTCCTTCTCATCAAGGATCATGAAAAAGCCAAAGCTGGCGCAGAACGAAGGCGGCGCCGGAGTTGCCTCAAAAAGCGCTGTTCGGCACCGTCTCTCCCGACGAACGCCTCACCAGGATCTCCAGGGCTTCGCCATCGATCTCCTCACGGACCAGATGCACCGAACCGTCGCAGAACAAGAACATCATGCCTCCCGGATGAGGACTGGCGAAAGCATGTTCGCTGCGCCCATTGATATTGCGGTGCACGTTATTTGCCAAGTAGCCACCCACCGCACCCCAGCCCAGCGATGTGGTGAGGCCGGCCCAAGTCGCCCCCAAATAATTGGGGGAATACTGCGTCCGCCGACCCTGATACTTCTCACCAAACGCAATCACGTTCGACGTGCCGTCGGCGATGTCGCGAAACCGAATCGCGCTGCTGGCCCCGAACACGCCATTGGGTACGTCCGCGGTCGGCATCCCGTTGGCCGCCACCGTGCCCATGACCGGACAGTAATTCGATTTTCCGAAATCCTCGCGCTCTGAATTGATCGGACGGTCCGGCGCCGACGGGCAGTGGTACGCGGCGATGGGTGCTTGAGTCAACTCGTTGGCCGGCGACGGAAGATTGATGCCCGTTTCGACGCCCAATTCGTCGTACAATCCCCCCTCTTCAATAAACGGCAGGATCACCGAACCCCAAGCCCAACCCGGTCGTTTTTCCGCCGTGCGGATCCGATACCAAGCCGCAAAAAAACAGCCGTGGACGTCATGGTACGAGTGCATGGCGAGACCGATCTGCTTCAGATTGTTGCTACACTGCGCCCGTCGCGCTGCCTCGCGAGCCGCCTGAATCGCCGGCAGCAACAGCGCAACCAAGACCCCAATGATGGCGATCACCACCAGCAGTTCCACCAGCGTGAAACCACGCGGGCTCCGCCGGGAAGAAGACAAAGAAGCGAACATGGGCGTTCTCCTTCGAGCGACACGAATCCAGACCAAATCGAGAAAAATAAACCACCATCCCCTTGTCCTGGGAGACTAGATATCCCGGGTTCAAGGGCTGATTTCACAAGCCAAGTGAAGACCGAACCTTTCGTAAACTATCAGGAACACGTGCGGTGTCAAGCCTGCCCCAGCTCTGCTGGGGCCGGTTGCGCGAGACGCAACGGCTAGCCAGCTCGCTGAGGGCCAAGCGGCTCCCATAGGATGGGGGGGGAGGATTGAGTCCGCTTTGCTGATCCCGAATCCCATGGATTTGGTCGTCGTGCCGCAGAACGCTACGGACGGAATGGCCGCCAAGAATGCATCCGGCTGCGGACAGCCGGCCTATTTCCAAAGACCCGTCCATCTTTCGCTTGCAGCCCCCGTTTTCCCAACTGTACTGAAAGAATCCGGTGGAGAGCGCCCTTCGATACGACCGAGTTTTCGTGCTCGGCGAGCATGGATGGCCGGACACCCCCCCACTTCGGAGGTTCAGCCAGGCGGACTGCCTTCCTCGTAACCTACATGTTTGACGAGAACGGTTGCGCCGCGTCTTCGAATCGATGGGCGATTGGCGTCGCCAAACTAAGCATCTGCCAAGAAATTTCGGTCGCGTTCGTCGCAGCCGTCCCGCAGCGCTGTGGCCGGTCTCTGACCGAGCCACCCGGCCGACCGAAGGTCTCCCATATCGGTGGAGACCTTCGGTCGGTGGTTTCGGCGGGGTCAGAGACCCGCGCCGAACAGGGGTCAGAGACCCGCGCCGAACAGGGGTCAGAGACCCGCGCCGAACAGGGGTCAGAGACCCGCGCCGAGCAGTGCGACTGTTATTTCTTGGCAGATGCTAACGAATTCGACACTCTCGCGAACTCGAAACCCGCGATTCGGCAGTCGCTGCCCAACCCGGCCTCCGCCGGTTCGTCGTATCTCAAAAGGCGGGGGTCGGGCTGCCGGAGTTCTTGGCGCCTAACAACTGGTACAAACCGACTTGGCCTTGGAAAGCGGCCTGGACGAAATCCGCGTGGTTTCCCGCATCGCCCGGATCGATCCCGCCCGTGTTCGATTCGATCGTGTCGGCGACAAAACGAGCCGAGCCGTCGGCAAAACAAAACAACGCCCCGCCCGGATGGTGGCTGCTGAATCCGTGAATCATCGTGGGATGGTTCAGCGGAAAGGAAACCGAGGAGGACACGGTGCTGCCGATCCCCAACCCGCCCGGACCACACCACGACGGCCAGCGTGCGGGTTGATCGCTGTGGATCGGCAACACCGTCCGCTCGCCAATCGCAAACGTGTTGCTGGTTCCATCCGTGATCGAGGCCATGCGCGTGCTGCTCTGGCCAAACAGCACGCCATTGTTCGGTTTGCTCAGATGCGTGCCGCCGCGATAGTTGAAGAAACCGCGGGAGCAGGTGTAGTTGGAGGTCGAGACCATCTCGTGGCCTTCCCCCCGGAATTCCCGTAGCGGCCGCATGGGGGACGAAGGGCAATTGAACACCGACAGATCGACCTGCAACATCGGCAGCAACTCAGGATCCGAAATCACTTGCGATAGGGTATACCGAGTCGCACAGAGCGTGTCCTTCAACGAACTCTGCTCGATAAACGGCATCAGGAACACACCCCAGGCCCATCCGCCGGCCACCTGATCGCGGTGATCAACGACCATGAATCCGGGTGGAAAACACTGAAACGTGTCGTGATAGTTGTGCAAGGCCAAGCCTAACTGGCTGAGATTATTCGTGCATTGGGCCCGCCGAGCCGCCTCGCGAGCCGCCTGGACCGCCGGCAACAACAGGGCGACGAGGATCCCGATGATCGCGATCACCACCAGGAGTTCCACCAGAGTAAACCCAATTCTCCGGGGGAAAGGCATTTTGCCAAACGAGCCGTAACGGTTTGTGCGGCTCACAGATTCCGCTTGGGTAGTCGGGGCCATTTTCGTCAGTTCCTGTTCATGGTGTAGTGAGGTCGAAATCCAGACGGTTCCGCCGGCGGTCTTCGACGGTGACCCGCAATTCGGAAAACGT
>SLEY01000196.1 GCA_007124535.1 Planctomycetaceae bacterium | reverse complement strand
CACCCACCTGGAAATGCTCCGCCCCCGGGCCCACCGCCACCACCTCACCGGCCAAATCGCAGCCGACGATGAAGGGCTGCGGCAGCGGCCAGAAGGCCGCACCGCCGCGAAGGTACGTATCCACCGGGTTCACCGACACCGCTTTGACGCGGACCAGCACTTGCGACTCGACCGGTTCCGGCGTGGGAACGTCGCCGTACACAATTTGTTCCGGTCCTCCGACTTGTTCGATGTAAGCAGCTTTCATCCAACCAATCTCCATGATCTTGATTCAGAAACTTTCTCTGCCCATACGTTAGTCCCAAGCGTTCGGGAGGGAACCGCTCGACGGGCCGATTCCTCAAGCACCCTCCCCGGAGTGACCAGTTCGTGCCTGCCACCTCCGAACCGCGAGCGACGGACATCATTATTCTTGAATTGGTCCTTAGAGGTGGAACCGAAAGTATCAAAGGGGTAGGTCTTTGTTGTTGATTCGAAGGAAGGGTTGTGGTAAAGAGAGATTGCGGGGAGGAAATGGCCGTGCATCTGCGGCGTTTTGGTCGGTAGGGGTGCACGAACGGCAGGCCCCTTCGTTTGAGCGGCGCGAATCTATCAAAAAGTGAGGAGGTGGACCGATGAAATCGAACGACCACGTCTACCAAGAAGTGGAAGGATTGTACCGCATCATCTCGCTGGAGGTCCTTCGCCGTACACCAGGGGTCGCTTTCGATCTGGTGCCCTTGGAGGCATTGGCGCGAATCGACGGGATCGACCGCGTTTTGCACGAGGGCGGGGCCACCTCGCCGGGAACGGTCGGCGATGTGGCTCGACCCTGGTACATGCACCCCCACCAGGATGACAACTTGCTGGTGCTGCACGGCGCCCGTTATGTGGACATTTACACGCCCGCCCACGGCAAAGTCGAGAGTTTTGTGGTCCGGCCGGAACAGGTGCTGCGGGGGGATGAAGTCGTTTTTGACGGCCCGGCGATGCTGGTTTGGCCGCGCGGCGTGTTCCATCGCATCAAGAGTTCGGATCGCTGGGGTTCGGCGTCGCTCAATTTTGCCGTCCGTTACGAGGGGTTCGATCTGCGGACCAATTTCAACATTTACGATCTGGATACCGAGACAGGCGAGTATCGCATCGTTCGCGAAGGCCATCTCGATCAGCCGGTTGGCACGTGAATGGAGCAATCGTTCCGCCGGTTCGCACGGTTCGGACTTGGCGGAGCTGTCGGGCGGGTTGGGGGCGCTGGTCAATGCGGTTCTCGCCCACTATACTGGACGCCTTTGGTAACCGTTTTGCCCTGCATTGCGCGGGGGGAACTTTCCTTTTTTCCATCTTAGGTCAAGTCATGTCTGCGAGCCCACTCACCGATTTCCGCCGACTGTGCGTCCACACGATAACTACCAAACCGTGGTCGATTGAAGAAGCCTGCGATCGGTACGCGGCGTCGGGAGTTCGTGGGATAACGGTGTGGCGGCAATGGTTGGAGGGCCGGGACCCGGCGGTGGTCGGCCAGCGGTTGCGTGCGGCCGGATTGCAGGTGGTGTCGGTAGCCCGCGGCGGGTTCTTTCCGGCCCCGGACGCGGCCGGTTTGCAGGCGGCCATCGATGACAATCGCCGAGCGATCGACGAGGCGGCCGGTTTGGAAGCCCCGGTGCTGGTGCTGGTCTGTGGCGCCGAACCCAGCCAGCCGTTGAGCCGGTCGCGAGAGCAGATCGCGGATGGCATTTCGGCCGTTCTGGATCATGCCAAGGCGTGCGGGGTGAAGCTGGGCATCGAGCCGTTGCATCCGATGTACGCCGACACGCGTTCGGCGATCAACACCCTGGCGCAGGCCAACGACATGTGCCGGCAGTTGGGCGATCCGCAGATCGGCGTGGTGGTCGACGTGTACCATCTGTGGTGGGATCCGAATCTGGAGGCGGAGATTCGGCGTTGCGGGCAAATGGACCGGCTGTTCGCCTTCCATGTCTGCGACTGGCGAACGCCGACCGAAGATTTCCTGACCGACCGTGGTCTGATGGGCGAGGGGTGCATTGATGTGCCCCGGATCCGAGGCTGGGTTGAAGCGACCGGTTTTGACGGGTTCATCGAAGTCGAGATTTTCTCCGACCGCTACTGGGCGATGGACCAGCAACCGTTCCTGGACAAGATCAAGCAGGCTTACTTGAAACACACCTGATCGGAGTTGCACATGAAGACACATCGTATCGGCATCATTATGAACGGCGTGACGGGTCGCATGGGGACGAACCAGCACCTGGAGCGATCGATTTTGGCCATCCGCGAGCAGGGGGGGCTGCGAATCCATGCGGACGAGACGATCCTGCCGGACCCGATTCTGGTCGGGCGCAACGAGTCGAAACTTCGGGCGCTATCCAGCCGTTACGGTGTCGAGAAGTACACCACCGACCTGGACAGCGTGTTGTCGGACAGCAGTTACTCGGTGTACTTCGACGCGTTGACGACCCAATTGCGGTTTGCCAATGTGCGGAAGGCTTTGGCGGCTGGCAAGCACATTTACGCCGAGAAACCGGTGGCGGAAAGTGCGGCCGACGCGCTGACTTTGTATCGCGAGGCGGAGGCGGCCGGCCTGAAGCACGGGGTGGTGCAGGACAAATTGTGGCTGCCGGGTTTGTTGAAGCTGAAGTACTTGATCGATACGGGCTTTTTCGGCGAAATCATTTCGGTGCGCGGCGAGTTCGGTTACTGGGTGTTCGACGGCTTCGATCAGGTCTGCCAGCGCCCCAGCTGGAACTATCGCAAAGCGGATGGCGGCAGTATCCTGATCGACATGTTCTGCCATTGGCGGTACGTCATCGACCGGTTGTTCGGGCCGATCAAGTCGCTGGTGACGCTGGCCGATACGCACGTCCCGCGGCGTGTGGACGAGCAGGGGAATCCCTACGACTGTACGGCCGACGATTCGGCCTACGCGATCTTCGAATTGGAGAACGGGTTGCCGGTCCAGATGAATTCGTCCTGGTGTGTCCGCGTGCGGCGTGACGACCTGCTGTGCCTGCAGGTGGACGGGTTGAAGGGGAGTGCCGTGGCGGGCCTGCGCGAGGTCGTGGTGCAGCCGGACGCGATCACGCCCAAGCCGGTCTGGAATCCGGACATCCCGTCGCGGATCGACTACTACGCCGACTGGCCGCAGGTTCCCAACAACCAATCCTACGACAACGCGTTCAAAGCCCAGTGGGAGTTGTTCCTGCGTCATTTGGTGACGGACGAGCCGTACGGTTGGAACCTGCTGGAAGGGGCCAAAGGCGTCCAGTTGGGCGAGTTGGGCATGCAGTCGTGGCAGGAGCGGCGGTGGGTGGACGTGCCCGAGTTGGTCTGAGGCATGTCCCGGCGGGCGCCGCCGGTCGCCACCGACTTTACCTTTCGCCGGGCCAGCCGGATTCGCGGATCCTCCGGCCCACCTCGCGCAGGGTCGCGGCGTCCGTGGGATGGATCGACCCGTCGGCTCGCAGTCCCGTATTCAGCAGCAGATTGGCCGGATACTGGCGGGCTTCGGCCAACAGCGCCGCCACTTCGTCCGCATCGCGATGGCGGGCGTCGGGACGGTCCATCCATTGTTGGGCGCCGGAGCCGGTCTGCGGATCGACCTGGAGCGTGGTACAGATCTCCGTGGGCGCCCCGCGCAGCCGGGCCCGCACCTCGGGTGGCAAACCCCGGTTGGTTTCCGGCGGTCGCGGGTAGTGTTCGGGCGCGAGGAAATCTTCGCAACCCAATGCCCCCTGCTTGAAACTCAACAAGGCCTGCGGCTGGAGTCGGCGGATCAGGGCATATTGTTCGGCCAGATGCGGGTGGTAATGCGGGTGGCGGTAGTAGTCCAGCACCGAATCGAACCACATGCCGGCCAGGGGGCCGTAGTTCGCCAGCAGTTCGCGATAGGCGGTGCGGTTCCGTTCCCAACGGCCATCGTGGCTGCGAATCAACGATACGTGGATGTAACAGAACAATCCCAGCCGGCGGGCCGCGCAGGCCTCGGCCAACTCGCCCAGCAGATCGCGGCCGATCAACTCGTGCGTATTGGCGGTTGAAAGTGCCGTTTTCCACATGGAGGGGCCCCCGCCGTGGTATACCGTGAAGTTCACATAGCGCATCTCGGCGGCAACGGCCAGATCGGCCAGGGCTGCGGCGTCGAAGCCGTCGCCGCGAAAATGCTCGATTCGCCGTTGGTCCGGCGGATAGGCGCGCAGACTCCAATGGACGAACAGACCGAATCGTGCGTCAGTGAACCATTGCCGGGCGGCCCCACGCGGATCGGCAGCATAACGCTCGGCATAAGCGTGCAGATAGCTGGGCGGTCGCCGATTCGCTCGTGCGGCGGTCGCCCCCACAGGGCCGGCAGCCAATGCGGCTGCGGCAGCTGCGCCGAAATGGCGGCGGGTCAGGCGGTGCATATCCTCCGTCTCCCTCTCTTCTGTCTCCTCTCGGGGGCCTTCGTCCCGGCAAACGCGATGGCGAGCGGGACGCGGGACCGAGCCGCCGCGGATCGTACGCACCGGCTCCGAATCATCGGGAAGCATGGCCTTCCCGACCCGTATATGGTAGTCTGATCAATGGGCCCGGCGCGTCAAGAGGGGCCGGGTGTGGGAGGCAATTGGTGATTGTCGAGCCCAAAGGGTTCGATCCCATGATGGTTCGGCATCGATCGTTACTCCTGGCAGGGGATTCGGGCCGCTGCACGGGAACGTCATGGAATGGTGTCAGGACAGGTACGCCGCCGATGCCTATCGCCGGGGCTCCGTCTCGGATCCGCCGGGGCCGTCAGGCGGGCGCGGGCGGGTGATTCGCGGCGGCGGTTGGAGCAGCCGGCCGGCGCACAGCCGAGCGGCCTATCGCGACGGCATCGCTCCCGGCAGCCGTTACGACTTTCTGGGCTTCCGCATCGCCCGCGCACTGGACGCTGCCCACGATCAGACCGCTCCCAACCCCAACACCAGATAGTTCACCAGGGTCAGATAGTGGCAGGTGGCGGCGGTGATAACCAGCAGGTGCCAGAAGGCGTGAAAAAAGCGAAACTGGTCGTCTCTTTTCAGGAAGAACGTGCCGGCGGTGTAGAGCAGTCCGCCCAGCAACATCCCCAGGGCGGCAGCCAAAGGCACGCGATTCGCGATCGACAGGGCGGGCAGCCAGCCCAGCAGCAGATAGCTGTACGTGGTGGTGGCCCCGACCCGGTGTTGCAGGACCACTTTGACGAACACCCCCAGCAGGGCCGCGGCCCAAATCGCCGCCAGCACGAAATCGCGCGTGGCGGGCGGAGCGTAAGCCCAGACGAACGGGGTGTAGGTCCCGGCGATCAACGTATAGATCAGACCTTGATCCCAGATCCGCCACAGGTGTTTGGCCCGCGCTTCCCGGACCGCATGCGAAATGGTCGACACCGCGAACACCAGGATCAGCGTGGCGCCGTAGACCAGACAGCTGACGGCCAAGCCTCGCGGCACGGATTCCAGCAGGGCGGCCAGTGCGCACACCCCGGCCAAACTGAACGCGGTTCCCAGGCCGTGGGTGACGGTGTTGGCCAATTCTTCTTGTGGTAATGGGCTGACGGACTTGGCAGCCAGTTCCGTGTCCCACTGAATTTCGCTCATCTTTCCCACCTCATGCATCGTGACGCCCATAAACTAACCATTTTTTGCGGAGGGGGCAATGTCAACCAGCGTGACATTCTAGTCGCGTCGGTTACAATCAGGGACCTTGGAATCCACGATTTTTTTACAAGGAAACCGCCCGTGTTCCTCGCCGAACCTCAACCGACCCCCTATGACCTGCGTTTCCACTGGCTGGGGATCCCGATCCGTGTGGCGCCCTGGTTTTGGTTGGTCGCAGCCCTGCTGGGCTGGAATCTGACACCTACGGGCGAGCCGGACGGCATGTACCTGTTGCTGTGGATGAGTGCGGCCTTCGTTTCGATCCTGGTCCATGAGCTGGGTCATGCCCTGGCGATGCGGTTTTACGGGATATCCAGTTACATCGTGTTGTATCAATTCGGCGGGCTGACGGTGCCCGAGCGGCACGCATATTATGGGGGATCGTCGCGGGGAGCCGATGATCCGCTACGGGAACTGGCGATCACCGCGGCGGGCCCGGCCGCGCAGCTGGCGCTGGCCTTGGCGATCGCCTTGGCCGTTTACGCGTCGCCGTACCGGTTGCCGGCGGTGCCCTACCTGGAATACGTGCTGCCCTTGGGCCAGGGCCAGCCGTTTGCTTCGGATGCCGTGACGCTGGGGCTGTTCTACCTCCTGCTGGCCAGTGTCTTCTGGGCGCTGCTGAATCTGTTGCCCGTGTATCCGTTGGACGGCGGTCAGATCGTGCGGAATCTGCTGGTGCTGGTCCAGGGTTCCCGCGGCATTCGGAATTCGTTGATCGTGTCGATGGTGGCCGGCGGTCTGGTGGCCTGGTACGCCTTTACACGCCAGCAGGTGTTCTTGGGGCTGATGATGGCGCTCTTGGCCATCTCCAGTTTCCGGACCTTGCAGGCGTATACGGGGAGGAGCGGGTGGTAGGCGGCATGCCGGCCGGTTCGGCGGCGCCGGCACATCGCGCGGTGGTTCTGGGGGCCAGCAATGTCGTGCTGGACCTGGCGACGGTGGTGGCCGCCGCCCGGCAGGCACTGGCCGGTCCGCTGGATTTTCTCGCCGCGGTGGGTCACGGCCGCGGTTATGTGCGGCCTTGCCGGGTCCTGGGACGCACGCTGCCTGCCATCGTGGATTGCGGTTTGTGGGCCGCATGGGAAGCCCGCCCGCCGTTGCCCACGTACGCGCTGCTGACCGACATCGGCAATGACCTGCTGTACGGGGCCGGAGTGGAACCCATCGCGGACGGTGTGGCTGCCTGTCTGGAACGTTTGGCGGGTCGCTGCCGGCAAGTGGTGATGACGGAATTGCCGCTGGCCAGCCTGGATCGGTTGACGCCGCGACGCTTTCGGCTGTTGCGCACGTTGTTTTTTTCGTTTTCGCGATTGACGTGGGAGTCGGTTCGCGAGCGATCGGTCGCATTGAACCGGCGGGTGGTGGCGTTGGCGGGTGAATTCGGGGCGGTGGTCCGGCAGCCGCGAGCCGACTGGTACGGTTGGGATCCGATCCACGTGCGGCGCGCGGTGCGGCCGCGGGTCTGGCAGGAGTATGTCTCGGCGTGGTGTCCGCAGGCGGTTTCCGCGGCGGGATTGTCAGCTCCGCACGGCACTTGGCGCGAGTGGTGGTACTTGTCGACCCGGGCGGCGGAACGGCGGCGGACGTGGGGTGCGGTGCGGTGGCGTGCGCAACCTTCGGGCTGGTTGCGGGACGGCACGCAAATCTCGTTGTTCTGACGCTTAGTGCGGCGAGGCGGGGCGGTCGGGGGCCGTGTTTTGGCGGGCAGGGGGCGGTGCGTCTCGTGCAGCGAAAAAAATTGAGAAAATTTTGTGGAAAACTTGTCGAAAACATGTTGCAATTATTGGTGCGTTTCGTACAACTAACGCTAGCAACGTGGGATTTGGATGTCACAGGCGTTTTTGCCCGGCGTTTCATTCGGAATGGCACGCTGGAAAAAACCCTCTCATCTCGTCGAGAGCCTTGTGGCGTTGACGCAGTGGGCGAGTCGGACTCGTTCGGTTTAGGCATTGGGAAGCCTTGGGACGGAACTCGCCGGACCCTTGTTTAACGGAGGACGTACAGTGGCCACCAAGAAGAAAGCCGCGACCAAGAAGAAGGCGGCGGTGAAGAAGGCCCCCGCCAAGAAGACCACGGCGAAGAAGGCGCCCGCGAAGAAGGCGCCCGCCAAGAAGGCGACCGCCAAGAAGGCGCCGGCGAAGAAGGCGACCGCCAAGAAGGCGCCGGCCAAGAAGGCGCCGGCGAAGAAGGCGACCGCCAAGAAGGCGCCGGCCAAGAAGGCGCCGGCAAAGAAGGCGACCGCCAAGAAGGCGCCGGCCAAGAAGGCCCCCGCGAAAAAGGTGACCGCCAAGAAAGCGACTGCCAAGAAGGCCCCGGCCAAGAAGGCGGCGGCGAAGAAGGCGACCGCCAAGAAGGCCCCCGCACGGAAGAAGACGACGGCCAAGAAGACCCCGGCCAAAAAGGCCACGGGCACCAAGCGTACCGCGAAAAAAGCCCGCTAGCTGCTCGGCTTCCCGTCGTACGATCTGCCTCGGCACAACCGGGCAGCGTGCGACCTGCCCCCGGATCCCGACAAGAAAGAGCCGCAGGGAATCACCATTCCCCGCGGCTCTATTTTTTTCCCTGCCAAGTTCAACCCAATACCGGGAGATCCGGCAAGGACGGCGACGCGGCGTGGCCCTCCGCCAACTGCTGAACCATCCGCTGGGCGATCGCCTCCAACCGGGCCGCCAATGCCGGATCCGCGAAGTTTGCCGCCGTGCTCCCCGCATCCCCATGCTCCCGGATCGGCATCTCGATCGGCAACTCGCCCAAAAACGGCACGCCCAACTCGGCGGCCCGCTGCCGCGCACCACCCCGGCCAAAGAGGTCGTATCGCTTGCCACTCTCCGGACAGACGAATCCGCTCATGTTCTCCACCATCCCCAACACCGGGACCTCCACCCGACGAAACATGCCGATCGCCCGAACCGCATCCAACAAGGCCACATCCTGGGGCGTGCATACCACCACCGCCCCGCTCAAGGGGACCAGCTGGGATAAACTCAGCACCACATCGCCCGTGCCCGGGGGCATGTCCACAATCAAATAATCCAGCGAGCCCCACTGCGTATCACGCAGCAATTGCGTGACGGCCGAATGCAGCATCGGCCCCCGCCAGATCAACGGTTGATCGTCCGGAATCAACATGCCGATGGACATCACGGGCATGCCGTCCTGGTACAAGGGTTGCAGCCGATCGTCGGCCATCGTGGCGCGGCCGGTGAGTCCCAGCAGATGCGGGATGCTGGGGCCGTAGACGTCGGCATCCAACAAGCCCACCTGGCAACCCGCTCGGTGCAGGCTGAGCGCCAATGTGGCGGCGATCGTGCTCTTGCCCACACCGCCTTTGCCCGAACCCACGGCAATCACGCTCTTGACCGGCAAACCGAGTTCGCCCAGCTTCTGCGGCGGGCGGTGCTGGACCTGCCGCGTGACCTCGACTGACTGCAACGACGGGATGGCAGCGCGGAGTTTCCCGCGCATGTCCTCGATCACCGCCTCCCACAACGGCGCGGACCAGGTGGTCAAGGCCAGCGTCAAGGTCAGGCGCGGGCCCTCCAGCCGGATCTCCGGAACCTGGTCGAAAACGTCGAGACCGCGACCGCTCTCCGGATCGCGAACTTCGCGGACGACGGCACGGACGGCATCCAGGGTGGAGGGCTCTTCAGGCATGGGAATCAAACTCGCTTGGCGTCTTCAGGAGGATGGGACCGGCGGAATCGGTGGGCGGCCGCCGGCGGACAAGCCACCCGGCGGGGAACGCCCGGCAGGCAGCCGGCCCACACGGCCGAGAAGCTGCTCGATCCACAGGTTGATCGGCAACTCGCGACGCGGGGCGCTTCGCAAATGCCGCAGCACCCACCGCGTGGCCAGCGGCAGCTGCAAAGGTGAATCCAGCACCAGATGGGCGCCGGCCGCGCGGAGCACGCAGTCGGCCGCCTGCATCCCCGGCTCGGCCAGTACGACGGCCCGCATCTCGGGCTGCGCACGAGCGGTCGCCTGGATCCAGCGGCAAACCGGGGCGATCCGCTCCCGGCGGCATTCCAGCGCGACCACGCTGGCCGGCGACTCGCGCAGACGCGATCCCGCCTCGGCCGGGCTCCGCGTCTGCCAAAACGGGATTCGCTGCTCGACCAGCAGCCCGCGCCAGACCGCTGCCCAGCGATCCGCTCGTTCGCACACGATCAGCCGGGCAGCCCGTTCCGCCATCGAAATCTCACTTCAAAATCTTCCCGCTCAACACGGATCAGAGATAGCGAGCCCGGTAAGCCTCGGTGCAACCGTACTTGACGGTGCAGCCCAAGGCACGCGTCTCGGCAACCGGGGGATCTTGGCCCTCAAGCAGCGCGTCCAACGCATCTCGCAAATGATGCTGGTGGGCATTCGCTTCGTTGGGGCTGTTGTCGATTCCGCCCATGTAACGCACCACCCGGTCTTCGTCCAGCACGAACACGTGGGGCGTGTTCCGAGCCCCGAAGCGGTGCCCGGATTCCTTGCTCTCGTCCATGATGTACAGGAAATTGTATTCCTTCTCCTCCGCACGCTCCTGCATCCGACTCATCGGGTAAATCCCGTTCGGATTCAGAGCCACCACCCGCACGTCCTGATCCTCGTAATCCGCCTGAATCTGCTTGATGCGGTCCTCATAAGCCACTACGGTGGGGCAATGGTGACACGCGAACACGACCACCAGGAACTGGTTGTCCAGATCGGCCATGCTGTAACGGTTGCCATCGGTTGCCGGCAGCGAACCCCAGTCGGGGGCCGTATCGCCGATGCTCAAGGACTCGCGGGGATGCCCGTGGCGCGCCGGGGCGTCGCCATAACTGGTGGTGATCACCAGGGTGGCCAGGGCCAGGATCGTCAACGTGCTCCAGCAAATTGCTTTGCGACTCATCATCAGCTCCTTATCTTGGTGGAAACAAACCTCGTTGCAGGGCGCGGCCGATCCGGGACCGGGGAGCGCCCTGAAACAGCATAGGGCCCTTTGCCGCCGATGGCAACCAGACGCTAGAATACAAGCCCAAGGAAATCGCCGCCGTGCCGGCAGCCACCAAGACGCCCCCCACGGGGCCAGACGCCGGGCGAGCGGCGGGCAGGTCCGGCAATCCCGCGAGCAACAACCGATGAATGCACCGCGCCAGCCACACATCCTGGTGGTCGAAGATGAACAGCACCTGGCCACGGGAATCAAATTCAATCTGATCGCCGAAGGCTTCCGCGTGACCACAGTGGGGGACGGCCCCGCCGCGCTGCAGAAGTTGAAGGAATCTCGCCAAGATATCGATCTGATGATCCTGGACTTGATGCTGCCGGGGATGAGCGGATACGCGGTCTGCGAGGCCGTACGGGCCGCGGATGTGTCTCTGCCAATCCTGATCCTCAGTGCCCGCACCTTGTCCGAGGACCGCACTCGCGGGTTTGAACTGGGAGCCAACCAGTATCTGACCAAACCCTTCGATCTGGACGAATTCCTCACCCGCGTCCGCAACCTGCTGACCTTCGGACGCCGCCAGCCGCCGGAATCGCCCCCGCCACGCTCTCCTACGTTCCAGTTCGGCCAGGCTTCCATCAATTTCGATACCTTCGAGGTGACGGTGGGCGATAAACCGGTGCGGTTGACCCAGTTGGAAATGACCCTGCTCCGCTACTTTGTCAACAACGAGGGACGTGTCATCCCCCGACGTGAATTGTTGGAGCAGGTCTGGTGCCAGCCGGGAACGCTCCAGACGCGGGCTCCGGATCAGTTCGTCCGCCGCCTGCGGGCAACTTTCGAGCCGGATCCCGCACAGCCTCGACATTTCTTGACCATCCGCGACGCCGGTTACCGGTTCGTCGCGGACCCCACGACCCCCGACGGAGAAACATGATGCCCGAAAAGCCCCGCGTCTTTGCCGTAGGCGCCCATCCCGATGACGTGGAATTCAACATGGCAGGAACCCTCGCCCTGTTGGTCCAAGCCGGTTTCGAACCCCACATGATGAACGTCGCTCGCAGCAACCTGGACAGCAACGAATTGCCCGAAGCCGAAATCACGCGAATCCGCTTGCGCGAAGCCCAGAACGCGGCGCAGGTGATCGGAGCGGTCCACCACCCGCCGCTGGTCGATGACCTGATGATCTTCTACGAAGATGGCTTGCTCCGCCAAATGTCGGCCGTGATCCGCGAAATCGCCCCCACGATCGTCCTGCTGCCCTCCTTGAACGACTACATGGAGGACCACACCAATACGGCACGTGTGGTGGTCACCGCCTGCTTCAGCCGGGCAATGCGGCACTATCGCAGTCGCCCCCAACGCGAACCGACCGACCAAGATGTCTACCTGTACCATACCCAGCCCCACCTGAATCGCGACGGGATGCGGCTGTTGGTCGTCCCCGAGCTGTACGTCAATATCACCCGCGTGATCGAAACCAAGCGGCAGATGCTGGCCCAACACGAGAGCCAGCGACAATGGCTGGACGATACCCAAGGGCTGGACGACTACGTGGAGAGCATGGCGGCCGCCAGCGCGGAAGTGGCCCGGATGAGCGGGCAAGCGGGCTGGGAGTATGCCGAGGGCTTTCGACGGCACAGCCATATCGGCTTCGCACCCCACGATCACGACCCGCTGAGCGACGTGCTCGCCGAGTTCGTCACGCGCCAGCCGCCGCCCCATTCCGTCTAGGACAGGAACGATACCGCGCGCGGCAGAGATGGTCTCGTGACGGGCGAGAATGAAGATTTTCAGTGGTATTTCGGCTCCGCCCGATCAAGCAAGCTTGAAATGCGCGCCCCCTAATCGTCCGCCCGAGTACCAGGGGACAGGAGATGTGCGGCTTCGCGTGATGCGTGCATTCACCCCCTGTACTCAAGGGGGATTGGGGGGGCTGCTATGGATCGCATTCCGGGGGGAAGGCGGCGGCCAGTGCCTGGTACAGCTCTTGGGGGCGGATCGGTTTGGCCACGTAGCCGTCCATGCCCGCTTGAAGGCACCGTTCGCGGTCGCCCTTCAAGGCATGGGCCGTCATGGCGATGATCGGGGTGTGAAAACCGCTGAGCCGCTGGTGGTCGCGGATCGCAACCGTCGCTTCCAAACCGTCCATTTCGGGCATCT
>SLEY01000156.1 GCA_007124535.1 Planctomycetaceae bacterium | reverse complement strand
CCGGTTGGACCCCGACGCTCCGACGGCTTCCGAATGTCCGTCCGCCCGTGCTTGGCAGTACGGAGACGATTCCCCATGGCGTTCCTTTATCCGGCGAACTTCAACCGTGCCTGGCGCTCCCGCGTGAAAGCCTCAAATAGAAAGCAATTCCGTACAACGTAACCGGCTCCGTCCCTACCCAGAAACCTTGCGACAGTTTAGACTGGCCGTATCCGCAGGCTGCCCTCCGTAAAGGCGGCCTGTGGCTGACTACCTTAAAATGAGGAGCATTGATGATCCAGGTCCAATTACCAGATGGTTCGGTCCCTTCGTATCCGGACGAGGCCACCGCGTTGGACGTCGCGCGGGCGATCGGACCGCGGCTGGCCGCGGCCGTGGTTGCCGCCGAGGTGGGGGGGCAAGTGACGGACGCCACGCGCCCCCTGGCGGAATTGACGTCGATCCGGCCGATCCCGCTACGGCTGCTGACCGAACGTGACACGGCGTCGCTGAGTGTATTGCGGCATTCGTGTGCCCATTTGATGGCCCGCGCCATCATGCGACGGTTCCCCGGCGTCTCGCTGGCTTTCGGGCCCACGCTGGGCCAGGGCTTTTATTACGACTTCGACATGGAACATAAGCTGAGCGAGGAGGATTTCGCCGCGATCGAAGCGGAGATGAGCCGCCTGATCGAGTTGGGCGAGCCGTTCGAACGTTTGGAAATCGACCGGCAGCGGGCGCTGGAACTGTGTCGGGATCTGGATCAGTCGTTGAAGGTGGAACACATCGAAACCGGTTTGGCCGAGCATGAGACACTCAGCTTCTACCGTCAGGGCGAGTTCCTGGATCTGTGTCGCGGACCCCACTTGCCGGACGCCGGTCGGGTACGGGCTTTCAAGCTGTTGTCGGTCGCAGGTTCCTACTGGAAGGGCGACGCCCGCAACAAGCAGCTCCAGCGGCTGTACGGCACGGCCTGGTTCCGCCGTGCGGACCTGGACCGCTATCTGCAGCAACTGGAGGAAGCCAAGCGCCGCGACCATCGCGTGTTGGGCCGCAAACTCCGGCTGTTCGAAATCGATCCGCACGTCGGTTCCGGTCTGTGCCTCTGGTTGCCCCGAGGAGCGATGGTCCGTTCGCTGCTGGAAGAGTTCATCAAGGGCGAGTTGCTGGAACGCGGTTATCAGCCGGTTTATTCCCCTCATATCGGGCGGGTGGAATTATATGAAACCAGCGGGCATTTCCCCTATTATCGCGAATCCCAGTTCGCGCCCGTGTTCCATCATCCGGCAGGCCAGTTGGTGGACCAGTTGATTCAGCGTCTGGAGGATCCGCAACCGGGCGGGTTGTCGGAGGCGGACGAGGGCCGGTTGATGCAGGCGGCCACGGTTTTGGGTTTGCGCTTGGAGGACTGTGCCTACCGTCCTGAGGATCCGCCCGGGGCGCGGGCGGCTAGTCTGAGGACGTGGCAGCGGCAGCAGGAGCGGTATCTCTTGAAGCCGATGAACTGCCCGCATCACGTACAGATGTACAAGTCGCAGCCGCGCAGCTACCGGGAACTGCCGGTGCGGCTGGCGGAATTCGGGACGGTGTACCGGCATGAACAGACGGGCGAGTTGAATGGTTTGTTGCGAGTCCGGGGGCTGACCCAGGACGACGCCCATTTGTTTTGCACTCCGGAGCAGGTCGAGGAGGAATTCCGGGCGACCTTGGATCTGACGCGGTTCGTGCTGGAAAGCGTCGGGCTGACGGATTACCGGGTGCAGTTGTCGTTGCGGGATCCGACCCGCGACAAATACGTGGGCAGCGAGGAGAATTGGTCGCGGGCGGAAGACGCGTTGCGGCGGGTGTTGAGCGATTCGGGCATGGAGTTCCGGGCGGTGGAGGGAGAGGCCGCTTTCTATGGCCCCAAGGCGGATTTCATGGTCCGCGACTGCATCGGCCGCCAGTGGCAACTGGGAACCGTCCAGTTGGATTACAGCCTGCCCGAGCGTTTCGAGCTGGAGTACATCGGGGCGGACAATCGCCCCCACCGCCCGGTGATGATCCATCGGGCGCCCTTCGGATCGCTGGAACGCTTTGTCGGCATGCTGATCGAGCATTTCGCAGGGGCTTTCCCGCTGTGGTTGGCCCCCGAGCAGATTCGGGTCCTGCCTGTGAGTGAAAAGACCGAGCAGTACGCCCTGCAGGTTGCCGAGCGCTGCCGGGCCGCCGGCTTACGCGTGACGACGGATCTTCGTAGTTCGAAGGTTCAAGCCAAGATCCGGGATGCTCAGCTGGAATTGATCCCCTATATGGCGGTCGTGGGACCGCGGGAGGCCGAATCGGGGGCGGTTTCCCTGCGAGACCGGCTGGAGGGCAATCTGGGGGCCATGCCATTGGATGAGGCACTCAACCGTTTGGGGGATGAGATTCGGCGGCGAGCGGTTCGGCAAGTCGTGACCAGCGATTTCGCGGCACTGGAGGAGGACGCGGAGCAGCAGCACGAGTACTGACCAACTTGCAAACCGCTCCCGAGTGCGTCAAGCTAAGTTGGGTCAAAAGGACCTTCTCCATACGACCCCTGCAAGACGGGAGATGCCGTGAGTGCTCTGCAACCCCCGCTGTCGGATGATTCTTTTCGAGCAGAGTGGGACTTCCTGGCTTGGGCCTGGAACACGCTCGGTTGGCCGGTTTCCCGTTCGGCCAGAGGAAATCGAATCGTCCGGTTGCCACCCGAGTTGCATGACCAGTTCGGGCCCCAAGTACAAGCGGAAGCGCCAGCTTCGGCTACGGAGAAACCCGATCCGAAGCTGCTGGCGGCCACCCTCCGGGCACTCCAGCAGTTGGACGAGGTCGTGCATGCCGCGCCGGCCTGCCAGCCGACCAGTGTCCATCAACTGACCCCCCGGTTGTTTGACGCCTACACCGTCGAAGGCGGCCACGTCCTGCTGGGCGGCTGCTCGCTGGATGACTATCCCCTGATTCGCGCAACGCAACTGAAGTGTTCGCGGAACGGGTCGAACGGGCGCCGGCTGGAACACACGTTTACCACGCCCGAGGGGCAAATCGTCGACCCGCAACTGCTGGCCTCCCTGCGGGTCGATCGGATTGTTCCGGTAGATCGTCCGCCGCGGGTCCCACCCGCCCAGTTGGAATCGTGGCTGGCGGCCGCTCGCCGATTACAGCCCGAACCGCACACCAACCAACCTTCGACGGCCAGCTTGACAACCCTGATCTGGTGCAAGTACCTCCGCTGCAAATTGATCTTTGAAATCGGGGACGCCCGCGAGGACCTGCCGTTCACCTGTTGGGCCCAGTGGTTGATCGACGGCCAAGTGTCCCCGCCTCCCTTTCGTTGCCCGCGCACTCAACGCGAATCGTATCATGTGGTGGCGACGGACGATGGTCAGGTGACCGTTCCGGAAGCGGTGGTGGTGTGCGAACAGACCGGCCGTCGGGTCTTGGAAACCGGCGTGTCGGTGTGCGAGATCACCCACCGCCGGGTGCTCTCGGAACTGGTCCAGACCTG
>SLEY01000656.1 GCA_007124535.1 Planctomycetaceae bacterium | reverse complement strand
GCTCGCCAATCAATCGCGGTGTCACTTGTCGCTCCTCCCCTGCCCCAAAAGTACCGTCTGCCCGCCGCCCCTGATCCCATGCTACACCATTCTCTTTATACCTCGGACCCCGCCGCTTTTCCACTTCATTACCCCTCCGGTGTATCTGATCACCCGCCTCCCGTGCTGTTCGCCCCACGGGGAATCGATCTTCTGAAGTGACGCGCCGCAAATCACAATTGACGTTACATAAAACCCGTAAGAGGCAACAAAACAGCTCGAACGATAGGTGCTCAATCGGTCCGTAGGTTGGGCGTTCCTGCCCGACGATCCCCATGGTGGATCCACAGTGAGGGATTCGTAATGAGTGCGACGTTCTTGTTGATGAACCTACGTCCGTCGGGCAGGAATGCCCAACCTACGGGGGTGCGCAGCAAGGCAAGTTCTGGTCTTGGTGGGCAATCATTTGGGATTTGCGGCACTCGCGCGTCGTTCTTCGTGAGCTTTCGGCAAGCATGCACGAAGCCAGAGCGGGGGTCGAATCGACTGCCATCGCCGTTCTTGGAACTGTGCTTCAGCGAGAGCCGAGTGCTGAAGTACCGGCAGCCGTTGGAAATCGCGAATCGTTGGACTACTCGTACAAAAGGTACTTCTGGCGGCGGTTGCGGAAGTCGGCCAGCGGATCGGCGAACGCCGCCTCGATCTCCTCGACCGACTGGCCGTCCAGCAAGGCCTCCAGCACCGCTTGGTTCCCGAGCAGGCGATCGTAGGCCGCCGCTCGCCACGCTTCGGGATACAAGCTCCGCAGGGCGACCGCAATGTGCAGTCCCGTGTGAATCGTACGGTACGCCTGGCGATCGGTCACCAAGATCCGAATACCACCGCACAGCTCGTCCCGAAATCGGCTGGCCGTGGGGGTAAAGGTCATGGGCAGGAAGGCCACGCCCGGCAGATGACGGTCGTTCAAATGTTGTGCCAGGCGCGCCCCGTCCAACCAGGGGGCACCGATAACTTCAAACGGAACCTCCGTGCCGCGGCCGACCGACAGGTTGCTCATCTCCAGCAGCCCGATTCCGGGGTACAGTTCGGCCGTCAGGGGCGACCGCATATTCGGCGAAGGAGCCACCCAGGGCAGGCCCGTTTGTTCGAAACCGTCATCCCGCTGCCAACCCTGACAACGCACGACCTGCAAATCCAGGTCCAGCCCCAGTTCGTTCCGGAACAGGCTTGCCAGTTCGCCGACGGTCATACCGTGGCGGACCGGCAAGGGATGAAAACCGACAAAGGACTCGCGGCCGGCGTCCAACATGGGGCCGCTCACCCGCGTCCCGCCGATCACGTTGGGACGATCCAACACGACGAAACGCAACCCGTGTTCGGCGGCGGCCTGCATGGCCAGCCCCATCGTCGAGATGTACGTGTAGAAACGCGTGCCGATGTCCTGGATGTCGAACACCAGGGTGTCCAATCCGTCCAACGATTCGGCCGTCGGCTTGCGCGTCGCCCCGTACAGACTGAACACCGGCAACTCGGTCGCGGCGTCCCGGCCATCCGCGAT
This sequence comes from Planctomycetaceae bacterium, assembly GCA_007124535.1. Lineage (GTDB taxonomy): Bacteria > Planctomycetota > Planctomycetia > Pirellulales > Pirellulaceae > SLMF01. The sequence goes on along the minus strand of SLEY01000656.1, from coordinate 1,957 downwards.
CCGGGGCTGATCCAATTGGCCCTCCAATCCGTGCTCGGGACTGAACAGACGAACCAGATCGACCTGCGGCGCCGGATGCAATCGATCGATGGTGCGGACGCCTTGACGATCGATGCCCGTGTGATTGGTGATCAGCCCGATCCGTTGTCCGACCAGGGTTCGAAAATCCTCGGCCTGCAGCACGTCGATACCGGTCATCACCGCCGGTTCCGGCCGATCGACGATCGCTTCGGCGGCCAGGGCGCCGATTTGGCGGGCCAGCCGGTTGACGGCGCCTTTCCCGTCCGGGTGCAGCCGGTTGCTGAGGAACACCACGATCAGTTCGTCGCGGGGATCCACCCACAAGTACGTCCCGGTGAATCCGCCATGGCCGAATCCGTGGGAACGGAGGTCCCGCCCGGCAGGGGCTGAGTCAGCACGGCGGACATCCCATCCCAAGCCGCGCAGACCGCCGGGAACCGGATAGCCGGCCGTCATCGCGGCCATCGCCCGCTCACTGAGGATCTCCCCGCCCGACGCCTTGCCGTCCAGCAGCCACTGGGCATAGACCGCCAGATCCTCGGCGGTCGAGAACAAACCGGCATGTCCTGCCATCCCGCCCAACCGTGATGCGCGCGGGTCATGCACCTGGCCCCGCAGCCAACGATCCTCCCGCCGCTCGGTGGGCGCCGCCCGTTCGCGGAGCGATTCGCCCGGCAGGAACGTGGTCTCGCGCATCCCCAAAGGTTGGAAGACATGCGTCCGGGAAAAAACTTGTGCGTCCTGACCGGAAACCCGTTCCACCAGATGGCCCAGCACCAGATAACCCACATCGCTATACAGGAAGCGGGAGCCCGGTTCGGCACGCAAGCCGGCCGCGGCAATCCGCTCCCAAAGCCGCTCCGGCCCCCCGTCGAATTCGCTCAACGGATTGGCCGGCGCCAATCCGCTCTGGTGCGTCAGCAACTGGTAAACCGTGATCGACTCCTTGCCACGCTGACCAAAATCCGGCCAATGGGCCACCACCGGATCCTCCAGCTGTAGTTGGCCCCGGTCCACCAGCCGCATCACGCTGGTCCCCGTCGCGATCGGTTTCGTCAACGAAGCCAAATCGAACACCGTGTCGGTCGTCATCGGCGCCCGTTCGGGCTGGAGCTGCCGATCTCCGTAAGCCCGCAACCAGACCACCGCCCCGCTCCGTGCGATCAGCACCACACAACCGGGCATCTGGCCGGCAGCCATTGCTCGGGTGATCCGCGGCTCCATCTCCGCCAACACCGCCGAATCCATCCCCTGTTCCGAGGGCGACATCGGAGCCAATCGGGCACTGCCCGACCAAGCCGTCCCCGGAACCGCCCCGATCACCAGCAGGAACCCCAGCACGCTCTTGGAAATCACCGGCATGTCCCATTCCTTTTCGAGTCTTATGGTATATATGACTTACCCGACTAGTGCCGCAAATCACAATTGATAGGCCACCCAGGCCCGAAGTTGCTTGCCGCACCTCCCCCGTAGGTCGGGCACCCAATCGAATGCCCCCGGCTTGCCCGGGGGATCGTTACGCTCCAAGCTAAGCTAAGCTACATCCCTCAGCCACCCCAAGCAATCGGACGCCCCCGGCTTGCCCAGGCAAGGGTTCAACTCCCAGATGCCCCCGGCTTCCCCGTGCGAGGGTTCAACTCCCAGATGCCCCCGGCTTCCCCGGGTGAGGGTTCAACTCCCGGATGCCCCCGGCTTGCCCGGGTGAGGGTTCACGTTCCTTGCTACAGTTTCCCGCGGCTCTCCCGGATGCCCCCGGCCTGCCCGGGGTGAGGGTTCACGTTCCTTGCTACGCTCGCTCCCCGCGGCTCTCCCAGATGCCCCCGGCCTGCCCGGGTGAGGGTTCAACTCCCGGATGCCCCCCGGCTTGCCCGGGGTGAGGGTTCACGTTCCTTGCTACAGTCGCTTCCCGCGGCTCTCCCGGATGCCCCCGGCCTGC
>SLEY01000479.1 GCA_007124535.1 Planctomycetaceae bacterium | reverse complement strand
CGTCACAGGTCGTCTCCAACGTCAGAATTCGCATGGTACGGGCCTCCTCGGGCACCGCGGGAAAGAAGCCTGGAAAAAATTCGCCGGGCACGGGAGCGATCCCCTAATCCTCGGACGGTTCCACCGCTTCGTCCGGCTGCTCCTGGCCGGTTTCCTCGGCTTCCTCCGCCGGTTCCTCCGCCGGTTCCGCCGAAGGTTCCTCCGCCGGTTCCTCCGAAGGTTCTTCCGAAGGTTCCTCCGAAGGTTCTTCCGAAGGTTCCTCCGAAGGTTCTTCCGAAGGTTCTTCCGAAGGTTCCTCCGAAGGCTCCTCGTCCGCCGGCTCGGCATCCGGTTCGGCGTCCACCTGGGCTTCCAGCTGTTCGACCACGTACTGCAAGGCTCTTTCCAGCTGGCGGTCGGCGACCGGCTCGGCGGGCGTTTCCGGTTCGTCGCCCACGTCATCGGCCCGCGGAATGATGTCCCGCCGCCGCCGTTCCGTCATCTGCGCGACCACATCCGACGAGGACATCTCGACCTGATAGCCCTCGTCCGGCCGCACACCCCAGTCGTCCGCTTCCGAGGCGCCGGGAAAACGGTGGATGTTCGTGCCGTTCGGCCGGCGATAATCGGCCGTCGTCAACTTCAACGCACTGGCCCCCTCCTCCAACTCGACCACATTCTGCACGCTGCCCTTGCCCCACGTGCGATCACCGACCACCACCGCCCGGCCGTGGTCCTGCAAACAGGCGGCCACAATCTCGCTGGCACTGGCACTGTGACGATTCACCAGAATCGCCAGCGGAAACTCGGGCAGCGTCCCCGCCGGCCGCGCATCCCAGCTGCGCGTCGGCGTGTTCCGGCTGGCCGTGCTCACGATGCGACCGCTGCGAATGAACAAATCGCTCACCTCGATCGCCGCCGAAAGCAGACCGCCCGGATTGAAACGCAAATCCAACACCAGCCCGCCCAAATCGTCCTCCACCAAATCACGCAACACCCGCCTCAATTCGCCCGCCGTGTGCCGGCCAAACGCCGTCAGCCGAATGTACGCGATCCGTTGCGATTCATCGTACAGCCAATTCCAGCTGCCGTCCTCCCGCCGCGTGTCGCCCAATACCGTCTCGACCCGAATGACCTCCCGCGTCAACGTCACCTCGCGAGGTTCCTCCGCACCCGGCTGCAGCACCTTGACCGTCACCTCCGTCCCCGGCGTCCCCTTCATCAATTCGATGGCCAAGTCGATGCTGATCCCTCGCGAACTGGTGCCGTCAATCTCCACGATCACGTCACCCGCCATGATCCCCTCACGATACGCCGGCGAACCCACGATCGGGCTGATCACCCGCAGATCGCCCTCCTCGATCGTCACTTGAACCCCCACGCCCCCGAACTCGGCTTCGACTCCCGTGCGAAATCGCTCCAATTGCGTGGGCGGAATGTAGGTCGTATACGGATCCAGCTCGGACAACATCCCCCGGATCGCCGCCTCGATCAGTTCCCGCCGACTGACCTCCTTCACATAGTTCCGCTCAACCTGATCCAGCGTATCGGCCAGCAATTTGAACAGTTCGTAGTACTCCTCTTCCTCCGGCTCCGTTGCTTCCTCGCCCGGAGCCGCCGAGGGGCCGTTCCGGGCCGAATCCGCCCCATCCTCCACCGCCTCGTTCCCTTCGTCCAGAACCGACTGGTGTGCGGTATTTGAATCCTCCGCAACCACCGCAGCCATGGGCGACCAGCCAACCAGGAGCGATAGCAGAATAGCGAACAGCCATAATGAGGGATATGATTTGCAGCCCAGCATCTTCCCGTTCCTTTTATAGGGGGGTAAATCGTCAGCTCGATCGGAGGCCACCAGTCGCCAGGAGCCGGAGGACACGGCAATCGACCCGAAAGTTTGTGGAAGTATACGCATGTTGGGAGCTGCCAGCAACCGAACGAGGGCGGGCCAAGTTCGACAGCGGCTTGCTCACCCCGTGACTGTCCCCTAAGATAGCCCGCTTTACCGGCGCGTTCCCGCCGGACTCGAACCAACTTCAACCAACGTTGCCGTGGCCCATGCGTATCGTTCTTTGTTACCCCACAAAGCCTCGCCATTTAGACCAGATTGCCGCCGCCGCTCCAGATGCCGAGATTATCGATGCGGGCCAGCAGCGGATTCCGGAAGAGATCCTCACCGCCGACATCTTCTGCGGCCATGCCAAAGAGCGGCCCATACCCTGGGATCAGGTGGTGCATCAAGGCCGTTTACGGTGGATCCAGTCCTCGGCGGCCGGTCTGGATCATTGCTTGACCCCCCCGGTCATCCCTTCGGACATCCAGGTCACCAGTGCGTCGGGACTGTTCGCCAATCAGGTGGCCGAGCAGACCATGGCTCTACTGTTGGGGGTACTGCGTGGTCTGCCGGTTTTTTTCCAGGCAGGGTTGAAACGCGAGTTCATACGGCGACCGACCCGCGATCTGACCGGGGCCAGCGTGGGGATCGTCGGTTTCGGCGGCAACGGTCGCCGCATCGCCCAGGTGCTGGCCCCCTTCCGCTGTCGGATCCTGGCCACGGACATCTATCCGGTAGCCCGCCCGGACTATGTGGAGCAGCTGGTTGCGGCCGACCGACTGGACGTTCTATTGCCACAGATCGATGTCTTGATTCTCACGGTACCGTTGAATGCGACCACCCGCGGCATGATCGCGGCGCCCCGGTTTGCCCGAATGAAGCCCGGGGCGATCCTGATCAACGTCGCTCGCGGCCCCATCGTGGTGGAGTCGGATTTGGTTCACGCCCTGGAATCCGGCCAACTGGGCGGGGCCGGCTTGGACGTCACGGAAGTCGAACCTTTGCCGCCCGAGAGTCCGTTGTGGACACTGCCGAACGTGGTGATCACCCCGCACGTCGGGGCCCAAGCCTCCAGCCGCGAGGACGATGTCACGAACTTCTTCTGCCAGAACCTGGATCGTTACCAACGGGGAAAGACGTTATGGAACTTAGTGGACAAGCGTCAAGGCTTCCCTGCTCCGGAGCACAACTGGGTACTCTCTCGCGACAATCCGGCAGCCCTGATTTGAATGGCGCCTGACAGCTCGAACGACAGGTACCCAACCTAAGGGGGCGCGCAGCAAGGCAACTTCTGGCCTTGCTGGGCAATCAATTGTGATTTGCGGCACGAGTTGCGCAGCAAGGCAACCACTGGGCTTGTTGGCCTCTCGATTGTGATTTGCGGGACGGGGCGGTTCCCTTGGTGCCGTTTTCGCTGTGTCTTGTACGCTTGGAACGTAAACGGCGGGACAGCGATTCAAGCCACGCGTCGCAAGAGAAGGCGAATCAGTGCTAGGCGTCCCAAGGCGCGGCCCGCTTGCGCCCCCCACACGGTGACTACAAAAAAGGCCATGATTGCTGGCAGAATCGCCAAATGGGTTCCTTGAGTCATCGACCAGTGCAGCAGGAGCAGCCCTGACAGCGCGCCGACGATCGCGACCAGCAGTTTGTCCAGCGCCCGTTTGACGCACTGCTTGCTCTCGTAT
>SLEY01000366.1 GCA_007124535.1 Planctomycetaceae bacterium | reverse complement strand
CCAGTGGAGGCGGCGGGAATCGAACCCGCGTCCCGTGATATTTCCATGCCCGCTTCTACGTGCGTAGTCGCCCGTTGAATTTCGCCTTCCGAGTCCCCAGACGACACGGTCCCCGAAAGACTAGCCGAGAACGGAGTTTAATCGCCAGCGTGCCCGACATGGCTGACGACGAGCTGGAATTGGCGACCGGTTTTTGGGACTCTCCAGCAAAATCCCGCAACCGGGGCTACCTTATGCTAGGCAGCCAGTACCAAGTTTTCCTCGGCAAGTAAATTTTGACGGTCAGCTTTTTACGTGGCCAACTGACCAACCACGGCACGCCACGAACACTTCAAACTATCCGGTCGAATCCAGTTCGCCCCCGGTAGTCCAGCCAAGCGTTTCGAAGCTGTCTGAAATTCTACGTTCTCGCAAAACCCCGTCAATGGTACCTTCGATGAATTCATGTCCCCGCCAAAGTTCCCCGTCCGTCTGGCCTGACCTCGGGCGTTCAATTTGTCGGGTTTTCGCCAGATTTCCAACTTTCTCGTATGCCGATTTCTGTTCCGTCACCGTCTGGTCCAAATGCCCCCGGCTTGTCCGAGTGGATCGTTACGCTCCTCGCTACCCTAGCGAAGAACGTGAACCTCACCCCGGGCAAGCCGGGGGCATCCAGGAATTGGGGTTGGGAGGACGCCGTCGTGTAGCGAAGAACGTGAACCTCACCCCGGACAAGCCGGGGGCATCGTTCGCCGCGAAACGGGAACAGAATTGGTATCAAACCAATTCGCCTTGACTCGCACATATTGAACACCCCAGGCGCGACCCCTTTGCAGTTCAACGCCCCCCTTGATCACGACCCCCTCACTGCCTCCCCTTCGGGGGGGCGTCGGGCAGGAATGCCCAACCTACGGGGGGGCGCGCCTGCGACTTGGCCGCTTGATCGAACAGGCGATCGAACCGTTCTCGGTTCGCTTGGGTACAGCCGCGGCAGGCGTCCAACAGTTCGGCGGCGCTGTTATAGTTCAGCAGGTAGGCCAGTTTCGCCAACTCGCCTTCGTCCCGGGGCAGATCGTGGCGGGCCGTGGTGTTCATCAATCTCAGACTCGCTTCGACCCGCCGCAGCAGGCGGTAGGAACGGGCCCAGGCGGCCGCCGATTCCCGCTCCATCAGCCCCAGCTCACGCAATTGGTCCAGGGCGTCCAGGGTGCCCGGCGCCAGCACCCGGGGATACTCGGCGGCATGGCGCAATTGGAGCATCTGGACGGCGAATTCGATATCGACCGTGCCGCCGGGCCCGCGTTTCAGGTTGGTGGACGAGGCGGTTTGTTGCAGCCGCAGACGCATATCGCGGATCTGATGAGCGAATGCCGGTTGCCAGGTCCGGCCGAGAATCGCGGCCCGCACCGCCTCCCGCGTCGCTTCGCGGGCCGTGCCCGACCCGTAGATGGGCCGGGCTTTGCACAACGCCTGACGTTCCCACAATTGGCCCGTGCCGGTGATGAAGTAGCGAGAGAATTCGGCCAGCGGCAGGGCCAGCAGACCGCTGCGACCGGTCGGCCGCAGACGGGCATCCAACTCGTACAACCGCCCGTAGGGTCCCATCCGGTTGACTTCCTTGATGATCCGCTGGGCCAACTGGCTGAAGAAATGGCGATTGGTCGTGGTCGTGTCCTGCCGGCCCCGGTTCCGGTGGCGTGTATGTCCCTCCGCCTCGTACAAGAACATCACATCCAGATCGCTGTGATAATTCGGTTCGCGGCCCCCAAGCTTCCCCATCGCCAGCAGAATCAGTTCGCATTCCCCGCCCGCCCGCGGACCGTCCTCCAAAATCGGCGTCCCAAAACGGGCGATCAACCGCCGATGCTCGCGGCGCGCAATCTGCTGGAGACACAGTTCGCTGATGTCCGACAGCGCCCGATGGGTCTCCCGAATGTCCTCCCGGCCCAGAATGTCCCGCACCCCGACCCGCAGGTGCAGCGAGTTCTTGAACCCGTGCAGGATCGGCTCCGGATCCTCCGCGCCGTGCAGCAAATCCTCCAGCATCCGCGCCAATGTCTCGAAGCGGGGCAAGCGATCCAGCAGCAGGGAGTCCAGCAATTCGTCGATCATACCGGGATTGCTGGTCAGAATCCCCGACAAATAGGGCGTCGCCGCGCACAACCGCACGTACAACTGCAGCGACGGCGGATTGACGCTGAACAACTCCCACAGCAGCCCCTTGCCACCCAACGAGTCGCTGATCTTGCTCAAATCGATCAGGGTGCCGTCGGGATCCGGCGTGCGGCCGATCGCTTCCAATAGCTGGGGCGCGATCGCGGCCAGGAAATGGCGGCAGCGGCGGGTGGAGAGGAAAGGGATCCGTTCCCGAGCCAAGTCCATCAGATGGTGATAGGCCTCGCCGACCTGCCGGAATCCGTAACGCCCCAGCACCTCGGCAATCCGGGCTGCTTCGGGTGCCGGGTCCAGCACCAGATCGATCTCCGGTTCCGCCCGGTCATCCGAACTGAAAGCATCGCTCAGCAAATGGTTCAGCAGATTCCGGTTCTGCTCGGTCTTGCGGCGGTAATCCGCTTGGAAGGCATCCAGCGGCGAGCGGTGGGGACCGTCGCGATAGCCCATGCGGAGCGCCAGTTTCTTCAACTCGACCGCTCCCTCCGGCATGGTATGGGTCTGCAGGTCGAACATGATCTGCAAACGGTGCTCCAACCGGCGGAGCATCTCGTAGTTCTCCTCCAACATCGTCCGCTCGTCGCTGGTCAGGCAGCCACACTCTGCCAGGCGGCCGATCGCTTCCAACGTGTTGCCCGTGCGAATGTCCGGCAATTCGCTGCCGTTCAGCAGTTGCAGGAACTGGATCACGAACTCGATATCGCGGATCCCGCCGCGGCCGGTTTTCACGTTCCGCTGGTCACCGCCCTCGCGCAGGCAGCGCTGCTCGATCCGCCGTTTCAGGGCCCGGATGCCCACAATGTCCGCGCTGGTCAGGTAACGGCGGTAGATCCAGGGTTCCAGACGGGCCAGGAATTGCTGCCCAAACGCCAGATCGCCCGCGATGGCCCGGGCCTTGACAAACGCCTGCCGCTCCCAGGTCCGGCCGGCCGTGTCGTAATAGTGCCAAGCCGCCTTGACCCCCAACACGGCAGGCCCCTGACTGCCGTGCGGCCGCAATCGCAGATCGACCCGATACCCCGCCCCCTCCGCACTGGGCTCGGACAGGTACTTCACTGCCTGCCGTACCAGTCGCTCGAAAAACTCGGCCAGCGAGACCGCCCGCTTGCCGTCCGTCCGGCCCTCCGGCTCGTCGCACAAGAAGATCAAGTCGATATCGCTGGAATAGTTCAACTCCCATCCGCCCAATTTACCCAACGCGAGAACCGTCAGGCGGGCGGGGGAACCATCCGGCCGGTGAGGCCGCCCATGACGCGCCTCCAGCTTCCGCCATGCCGCCTGCAACGCCGCTTCACAACTGGCTTCGGCCAAATAAGACAGCTGCTCCGTGACCGTCGACACCCGCTGGCGCTTGACAAT
>SLEY01000283.1 GCA_007124535.1 Planctomycetaceae bacterium | reverse complement strand
TTCCAGTGGCAGACGCCACCACACGGCAATCGCCACCGCCAGGCCGATCACCAGCAGCACGCCAGCGGCAACGGCCAGCCACCACGGCTCGCGAGCGAGGACCAGCAACACGATTCCCAGCCCCGCCAGGATGCCTCCGACTCCGATCCTGCCGGGCCGCTCATTCCCATGGATGAAGCGCATCGGGTAGGCAATCAGCACATCCAGCGGCAGTTGCTCGCGCCATTCATTGGCCCAATACCGGTAGACCCAATGGACCTGGTCTCCGGCGATGGTCACGCGGATCGTCAGCGGGAACCGTCTTGCGATGTAAGTTGCTTCGGTCGGGTCAGTCATCGTTTTCGCCCTCGGCGTCACGCCACCGCACTCCCAAGCGCGCCATCACCAAAGGTCAGGGATACGTGTCGAGCGACCGGTTGTCAAGCCGTGGTGCGGCTGGCTGGCATCGTTCGGCGAGGGTCTCCTGACCCCGCCGAAACCTCCGGGAGACCTTCGGTCGGCGCGGTGGCTCGGTCAGAGATCGGCCACAGCCCTACGGGTACATTATTCCCTGCGAGTTGCCTCAGTCGATTACACTCAGTCGAACAGCCGGGGGATTGATGGACGACTAAGTGTAGGGGACTAAGTGTAGGGGGACTGGGCTACATTATCACTCCAGCCCCACGAAGAAATCGTCAACTTATTTTGACGCGATGCCCAAAGGTCAGGGATACGTGTCGAGCGACCGGTTGTCAAGCCGTGGTGCGGCTGGCTGGCTCCGATTCAGGGTTCGCCGCGGGGGGCGGTGGTCCAATCTCGCCAGGTGGGGGGCACGCGTCCGCGCGGTTCCCCGGGCCCGCCGTCCCAAGCCTGCTCGGAGACCGTCCAGTCCGGCCGCTCGCGCATCTCGGGCAAAGTGCCTCGCAGCCGGTGGAAATGCGAGATCGATAGATACGCCGGCTGGTTCAAAGCTTGGCGGCCCGCCGCATCCCAAAGCCGCTCGACCCCCAACGGATTCAGCGGGTCCACGTCCAATTTCGGCCAAACCCGCTCGCCCCGCTCTTGCCGATCCGTACTGTGCGAGGCACCGTAGCGGGGCGAGTTATTGTCCAGCCATAAGACCACCCGGCGATAGTCCTCCGGCGAGATCTTCCCCCGATGATGCTCCGACTCCAGAGCCTGGCCCATCCGGCTCTGGCGGGCTCCGAATCGGCCGGGCTGGGTGCGGGTCCCGCCGGTCAGGGGCCGGCTGACGTCGTGCATCCCGCCCCCGTAGTAATACCAGAGATAAGGCTCCAGGAACGGATACTCCATGTTTCGCGGACCCATCTCCTTGCGCTCATGGCATGGCAGGCACGTCTGCTCGAAGACCGGGGCCACCGTCCGATAGTACGTGATCGGCTCGACCCCCCCCACCTCCGGTTCCAACAGGGACGGCGGGCGTTGCATCGCCAGCGGCAGCGGCTGACCCGGGTCCGGCGCCGTCGGGTGTTCGTGACAGCCCCGGCACGTCAACTGCTCACCCGGATGCACGTAGGTCGCCGACCGCATGGAATGCACGGCCCGGTAGTTCTCGTCCAACAACTGGAAAATCAGCAGCTTGCCCACCGGGGCTTCGCTATGGACGCTGCCATCCGGTTCCACGGGCGCCAAGCCCAATGCCATGCGGGCGGAATTGTTGACGCCGGGCCCAAAATTGGGATCGTCCTGCTGGGAATTCGCCCGCACCAAATGCTGGACAATCCGCAACCACTTGATCTCGACGCCCTCCGGTAACGGCACATCGCTGTCGTAAACGTTCATGATCCGCAAGGTGGCATGCGGGTGGTCCCTGCACGCGTCGACTCCCTGATTCGTCATGCGCGGAAGAATCGGAGGACGGGGACGCGGCGCCACCGGCATCGGATTGAGCAAACGGAAACCATGATCGCCCTGGCGATGATTGGCCCACAGCTGTCGCTGCCAGCCGGGAATCTGCTCCTTGCCACAGATCCGCACCGGGTTGCCAAAGCGATCCAACAAATAGACCCCATCCAAATGACTGGCCAAGTAGAAATCGTCATCCAACGGCCAGGGCGTCGCCCAGCGGTTGGGATTGACGGACGAAAACGCCGGCCCTTCGGTCTCAGGAAACGGTTGGTACGGCGTCAGGCGGCGGATCTGCGACATGCGGCCGTCGTCGGGAGCCTGCTGCTGGTCGATCAGGATCAGGCTGCCGTACCCCAAACCGTGCTGGGGAGCGGCACAGGCGATGTACCGGGCGGAATTCGGCACCGCGCGGATCCCCAGCTGGACCAGCGGGCGACCCTGCCGCCCGTCCTCCACCTGGTCCGGATCGGCATCGGCCGGCACATGATGCGGAGGCGGGTAATTACCATGCGGGGCACGAGGATCTCTTCCATCGGGGTACTTGATCCAGAAGTTCTGCCCCTGCCCCAAATCGCGATCGATGTAGTCCCAGCGAGTGTATACCAAACGGCCGTCATGAGCTAACGACGGCTGCCATTCGCACGTCTCGAACCAACTGAGCGGCACGATGTCCGAACCATCCGCGGCCATCGAATGCAACACGTAGTTGCGGTTCGGCCAGTTCGCATCGAAACAGCGGACGTAACCCCCCCGCCGTTCCGAGATGAAGGCGATCCGTCCATCGGGGAGGTAACAGGGGTCGAAATCGTTGTACGGTCCTTCGGTCAACTGCCGGACCGGCCCACCGGCCAAAGCCGCTTCATAGATCTGCCAAACCGTGTGTTCCTCCCAACGCATCTCCCAATGCTGGATGGGGGCCCAGCTGAAAAGCAACCGTTGACCATCGAACGACAGTTCCGGACTGAGGTAGACGCCTGCGTCGATGCGGCGGCGAGCGAACGGGCCGTTGGCGATGGTGCGGCCCTCCAACAGGTTACGCACCCGCGGCTGGCTCTTGAAGTTCTCGACGACGTAAATCCCCCCGCCAGGCTGACTTGCGAACGCATAGTATTGGGTGACCAAGTGGCGGCCATCGCCCAGTCCCCCGTGCGACCAAAGTCCGCGCGTGTCGTTGGCGCGAGCGACGAACAACACTTGGTCAAAGTCCAACAGGGGGTTGGTGAATGCCACCTGACGGCGGAGAGCACAGGCGGCATAGTACAGTTGCCGTCGGCGCTGGGCATCATGGACAGCCCTTTCGGCAGCCGCCGAGACCCGTTGCCAAGCCGCGTGGAAGTCCCCGGTGTCGACCTGACCCCCAAACCGGTGGTCCAGCAGTTCCAACAGGGCTTCCAATCGCCGCAGGACGATATCCAGCGGGTCCCGATCCGCGGCCCCGACCAGCGTCTGCGCATCATGCACCTGCCGATCGGCGCCGGGCGGCAGGGGATAGCGACCGGTCAGTTTCCCGCGCAGGGTACCATACTGCCGGGCCCATGCCTTCAGCAGGTCGGGGCGGAGGTGGGGCAGGTCGCAGGTTTCCGCGATTTCCAGGCTTTCGATCGTTTGAACGAACTGCTCCCAGTCCACCGGCGCTGGGCCGGGATGTTGCGTTTCTTCGTCTGCTGAAAGGACCGGAGCGGCCTGGGTCTGGCCCAACATCAGTATCCCGCTGAACAGGACCGCGGCGAAACCGGCCCAGAGCCCAGCAGATGTGCCCTTCGCATGTCCGCCATTCCAACCATTGTCCAAGGCGCCCTCTCCTTTTTCCGCGTCACGTGCCGTTTTCGGCCGGATTCGTGCCGTTCCAGCCGCTTACATCTATCATGGCGCTGGAACGGTCGCGGCGGCAAGATCATTTTTCGGAGATTGCCCCATTTTGCATCATTCCCACGCAAAAGTGTGGGAACGATGGTTCAAGTTTTTTAGCATCTGCCAAGGAATAACAATGCCCCGCTTCAAGGGGTCAATTCTTCATTTGTGAGCGGCCGAAGGGGACGGTCCGATTTTCGCGGCGAAATCGGGTTATCCGGGACCAAGCCCTTCTTCGCTGCGAAACCCCGTGAACGCATATTGACCGAAATGGTTTGCGGTGAATCAGCGTTTCACCCCTTTAAGCGGGGCATTGATTTTTTGTCGGAGGTTCAGGTTGCGGCGTTCAAGGCCGGGCAGGCGGTTCGATGCCCCGAAGGGGCCGAAACAAATCAGCCCGGGGCAGAGCGGAGCGGCGATAGCCGCGGAGCGCCGCCCCGGGTTAAGATGTTTATTTCAAACCTAGCCCTGAAAGGGCGAAACAACGGGGTAAACCTGGCTATGTCGCAATCCCTGGTCAAGGCGGATACCGCAGTGCTCTGCCCTGGGCTGATTTGTTGCAGTCCCTATCGGGACGAAAGCCGCAACGCGATCCACCCGAATCACAAGGCAGAACTGCCTGCCTCACCCGTCCGAATCCGCACCGCGTTCTCGATCGACCAGACAAACAGCTTGCCATCGCCGATCGCACTGGTCTTCGCCGCGTTCACAATGGTCTCGATCACCCGGTCCACGTCCTCGTCCCCGATGACCACCTCGATCTTCAGTTTGGGGATGAAGTCGATCGTATACTCGGCGCCCCGGTACGTTTCTCGCTGGCCCTTCTGGCGGCCATACCCGCGGACTTCGGTGACCGTCATCCCGTGGAAGCCCATTTCCACGAGGGCCGATTTGATCTCGTCCAACTTGTGATGCCGAATAATCGCTTCAATCTTCTTCATCGTGTGATCCATGTTGGGGAATTGATCTGCCGCTCCCGGGCACGTTGCAATCATTATGCCAAACCGTGCCGTTTTCGAAAATTCGGGACCGCATGCCAGTATTTCCGTGCCTTTCGCGGGCAGGGGGCTTGCGAATGCCTTTTTGGAATCGTCCGGACCGGGGGCGACTGCCCAGTTTTTGCGCGGCGAGTGCCTGCTAGCACGGCATCGGCCGACCGCCGCCGTCTTCTGCTTTACAGACCTCCCGCAATGCCTCATACTACGCTGCCCAGTGAAGAGGAGCGAACAGGGATGGCAGGCCTATCGATGAACGAACTGACGACCTTTCGCTGGTCGTTCGAGGAAGATGTGTACCACTATCGGTCCGCCGGAATCGACGCGATCGGCGTCTGGCGGCAGAAACTCTCCGACTTTGGCGAAGACAAGGGCATCGAACTGCTGTCCGAGTCCGGTTTGGCCGTCTCGGCCCTGCTGTGGGCCGGCGGGTTCACCGGCAGCGACGGCCTCAGTTATCGAGACAGTCTCGAAGACGCTCGAGAAGCCATCGCCCTGGCCGGCGATCTGCGCGCCGGGTGCCTGATCGTCTATAGCGGGGCGCGGGGAGGGCACACCCGCAATCATGCCCGACGCCTGTTTCGCAGCGCCCTCCAGGAACTGGCGCCCCTCGCCGGCGAACACGGAGTCTGCCTGGCCATCGAACCCATGCACGCCGATTGCTCCTCCGATTGGACGTTCCTGACCGGCTTCGAGGATACCCTCGAATTGATGCACTCGGTGGATTCACCCCACATCCGGCTGGCCTTCGATGCCTATCACCTGGCGCAAGACGACGCCATCCTGGAACGGCTGCCCGAACTGGTGCCCTACCTGGCACTGGTACAATTAGGTGACGCCCGGCGGCCTCCGGAAGGTGAGCAGAATCGGTGCCGGCTGGGCGAAGGCTTTGTCCCCCTGCGGCAGATCGCCCAGATCCTGCAAACAGCCGGGTATGACGGCTACTATGATGTCGAATTGCTGGGCGAGGATCTGGACAACCGGGATTATGCCGAGTTGATCGCCCATTCGAAACGGGCCTATGACCAGCTGTTCGGGTCGCAGGCCGTTGATTGCTGACAGCCGCGGTCGGTCAACGCACCGTGAAGATCGTCAGCCCCGCCAGATCCTTGGCCCGCTCGGGGATCAGGAACGATAGCACGTAACCGCAGACCACGCACACGGCGATGCCAATCGATGCGTACAGCAACACCGACACATTGGTATGGTTACTGACCCAGTACATGGTGGCGGCACTGAGGATCGCTCCGCCAAGTGCGGCCAGACCGCCGGTTCGCTTGGTGAAGATGCCCAGCATGAACAGCCCGCACATGGAGCCGCCGAACAAGCCCAGCACGGCCATGAATTGCTCCCACAGCGAGGTGATATCGGCCGTGGCGAACAGCAGGGCCAGGGCGGTTCCGCCGGCCCCCGCCGCGAATGTCAACACGCGTGCCAGGAAGAGGTAGGCTCGCTCGCTTCGCAACAGCGAAAACCGCCGCACGAAATCGGTGACGACCACCGTGGAAATGCTGTTCATGCTGGTCGAAACCGTAGACTGGGCCGCCGCGAATACGCCAGCGACGATCAGGCCGGACAAGCCGACGGGCAGTTCCTGAGCGATGAACAGGGGAAAAATGGCGTCGTTCTGCAACCCCGGCTGCAGACGGGCCGGGTGCAACGAGTAGAATACGAACAGCGCCGTGCCCACCCCGAAAAATAACAAGGAGGCCGGCAGGACCACGATGGCGTTGGTCCAGATCGACTGGCGGGCGGAGCGGACGTCTTTGGTGGACAAATACCGCTGCACGATCCCCTGATCGGACGCGTAGGGCACCAGGTTCTGGCCGATCCCGCCCAGGATCAACACCCACAGTGCGGGTGTCATGTAGCTGCCCGCCCCGAAATCCCAGTGGATCATGTGCAACTTCTGATAGTCGCCCAGCATCTGCCAGACTTCGTCCAGACGTCCCAGGGTATGGAGGAAAACCACGGTCAGGGCGATCACTGCCCCGCCCAGAAGAACCAATGCCTGCACGGCGTCGGTCCAGACCACGGCCTCCAACCCGCCCATCGTACAGTAAATGATGCTCAACACCCCTATGATCAGAATGCACTGGGGAACGCTGAACGGCGTGATCGCGGCCAGGGCCAGGGCCGGCAGGAACATCACGATCGCCATGCGGCCCAGTTGGAACAAGGTGTAGGATACCGAGGCGAAGAACCGGGCGGCCAGATTGAATCGCTTCTCCAAGTACTCGTAGGCGCTGGTCGCGTCGATGCGGCGGAAAAACGGCAGAATGAAGTAAATGATGAACGGAGCGACCGCGATCGCCATCATGTTGACGGTGAAGAACGTCCAGTCGGTCTGGTAAACCTGAGCGGGGATGGCGATGAAGGTGATCGAACTGAGCATGGTGGCAAAGATGCTCAAGCCCGCCGCCCAGCCCGGTATCCGCTGGCCGCCCCGGAAGAAGTCCTCCGTGGTCTTGTTGCGGAACGAGAAATAGCAGCCGACCCCGATCATTCCCAACAGGTAAAGGCCCAGGACGGTGAAGTTGATCATTCCGAAGGTGCGGCGGGTTCGCTCGATTCGACCCTGCCATACGTCGGGAGTCGGCACGCGAGGACGGATTTCGCCGCTGGGGATCACGATGTGATCGTCCCACATCACCGCCGTGGTGCTGACCACCGCCTGCGGCAGCGGGCCGGCCTGCTGCCACGTGTCGGTGATCGTGTGGTAAGCCAAGATTTGGCCGGGAAAGCCGGGATGCGGGTCACGGGGTTCCTCCGCCCGGTCAAACAAGGAGCCTTCGTCCCCGCCAAAAGTAAAGATGTGGCTCTGACCGACCGCGATCCCGGGTGCGGCAGCAATGGAATGCGGCGCCGGGCTCCCGGGCTGCCAGGCTCCGGCGGGGTCGTGACCCTCACGCCGCAACCGGCGTTCCTCCCGCAAGGAGAATTTGTGGACGTCTCGCAGGAATTCCAGACCCTCCGGCTCTTCGCCAAGCTGCGTTCCCCCGCCGATCACAAACACACAATCGCTGCGCCCGTCATGCTGAGGGATGGTCAGATTTCCGGCCCGCGGCGGGCCCGGCCAAGAAGGCAGCACGTGCCAAACAAAACGGTCGGGATGCCCCTCCTGCGACAAGTCCAAGGACCAGAAATTGGTCATCGCCGAAGCCAGCGACGTGTGCTCCATCCCCCCCGCCACATAGACCGTATCGCCCAGGAGCGTTGCCGACCCGAAGGCGCAGGCGGTGGGCAGTGCCGGTAGCGGCCGGGAGACGATCTGGCGGCGTTCCCGATCCCATTGCAACAGGAAGGCGCCGGCAGAATGGGCTTGGCCGTCGGTGCCGCCCAGGCATAACAGCCCCTCCGGAGTCGTGACGGACATCCCGTAAGCCAAGGGGCGTTCCAAACGAAACCCGGTGTGCCAGGTCTTCTGGTCCCCATTGCGTTCCAAAACCCAGATATCGTCATGCACCGTCCGTTCGGATTCCCCCGGGGGTTCGGGAAAGCTGGCTCCGCCGGCGACGATCAGGGCGTCGCGATGCACGCCCACAAAGGCGCCCGCCACCCCGATCGCCTCGTCTTTGCCCTGTGCGGGGGGCAGGCGCTCCAGGACCTCCCAATCGATGGTCCAATTGGGTGGTTCGGAAATCGGTTCGGCTTGCACGGCACTCCCTAGCAGCAAGCCCGCAACCACGGCCAGCAGCCCGACCAAGTTGACTCGCATCAAACACTCCTCCTGTGGTTCTCCACCGCCGCGGAGGCGGGTTTTGCGACAAGGTTTCGCCGCCCGCGGACCTCCCGGCGGACGGCACGTGCCGCGAAACGCCTCACCGCACCAACTCGCAACTTCCCGTGACGTGCAGCTCGTACAGCCGCAGGGTCGAGCGCCAAGGGCGAAGCCCGACCGGGCCGATGCGGCCGCTGCCAATCTCCTGCTCGTAAACGGCTTCGCCGTTCAGAGAGATCGTCAGCATGTCGCCCCGGCGGACGGCCTCGAACACGAACGGCACATCGGATTCGATGTGGTCGGCGGCCGTGCCGACGCGTCGGGTGCTGCCGAAGACGCCGCCTTCGACAAACAGCATGTGCCCCCGCCCGTCAAACCCGAAATGTTGGATGCCGTCGGTCGGATCTTCGGCTCCCACGCCGAACACAAAGGTGGCCGCCGTTCCGTCCAGCGGTTCCAAAGCCAGCCGGGCGCGGATGTGGAAATCGCCCTCCTGCAAGGCGTACCGGGTGACCAGGTAGTTCCCGACCCCCTGGTTCTGCAGGGCCTTGTCACGTCGTTCCCAAGCCGAACCGACGGTCCGGAACAGCCAGGGCATCTCGGGCCAGGCCAGCTCGGTCAGGGTCTCCGGCAAAACGACCGAATCCTCGAAATCGCCGGTCGCCGCTTCCAGTGCCTCCAACGCCTGTTCGAGGTCGCTCATTTCCGCCGCATCCGACTCGAGCAGGCGATCGACCAGCGCCAACCCGTCGGTGTCCGCCAATCGCTGCTCGACCACCGCCGCGGTCCGCTGCAATCGCTCCAGCGCCTCGGCCGCATACTGGCCCGGCTGGTCACCGATCTCGGCATGTTGTTGCAGGACCGCGCTTTGTTTCAGGGCTCGCTGGGCCGCATCCCGCGCGCCGCCGACCAGCCAAGTCAGATTGAAACGGGCGATCCGGGCGCCCCCCGAACCTTCGTACAGCAGGTAGATCCAACCTTCGCTCGGCGTGCCCGGCCGGCCGGCGGAGAGCGACGAATAGGCGAAACTGCCCTCGTCGACAACGCGTTTCACGGGCCAGGTTTGCCCGCCGTCGAAGCTGGCCCAGACATGCCCGTTGCGGCGGCCCCCGTCCGAGACGATATTGCTGAACACCAGAACGTCGTGCCCGGCCACCGGCAGACGGACCAGCCCGCCCATCAGGCCGTAGTCGCGATGCTGCGAACCGTCGGGCAGCACGTCGCTGACCGACAGGTCTTTCCAGGTCTGCCCGCCGTCGTCGCTGTGGGCGATGTGGCGCCAGCGAGCCGTCTCGCCCTCCGGAGCCCAATGCCGCCGCGAATTGTAATAGATGCGGCCATCAGACAATTCGGCTACCGTGGCCTCCCCCGTGCCCTTGGCGGGAAACGGAGAACTGGTGTGCCAGGTCCGGCCGCCGTCGTCACTGTAGATGGCGTTCGTATAGTGGTTCGGCCAATTGGGGCGCCCCGTACCGCCCGTGTAGCAACGCGACGGCCGCAGCAAACGCCCGGCATGCGGGCCATGGCGCAACGTGATCCCCGCCTCGTTCATGTGCATCGACGGCACCTGATCGTGCTCGTCCGGATGGATCACCACCTCCTGCTCGCTCCAGGTCCGACCCTGATCCCGGCTGCGGTACACGGTCAATGGCGCCGGCGGATGCCCCGCTTCGACGAATACCAGGATGTCCCCGCTGGTCTCATCGACCACGGCGCCGCCGCCGTGGAAGCCCGGTTCGGCCACGACGATCTCCGGCCCCCACGTCTGGCCGCCGTCTTCGCTGCGGCGGATCACATACCGGTTGCGGCCCCAAGTGGCCACCACGGTCCCGTCGGTGCCGACCACGACATTGGGAAAGCGTTCGCCGGAAAACACCGGCTGAACATCGAAACGCGGCTCGCCCAAGAACGCGTCCAGTTCGCCTTCCGCCGGCAAGCCCGCGGCCGTTCGAGGACCGTCCTCCGCCGCGTCCTCGGCCCGCGCTCCAAACGCCACCACGCACGTTGCCAAGAACGCGAGCCATACAGTCGGCCGAAGTTGCGGCCGTGATTGTCCTATTCTGTGTCTCATGAAATGACTCCTGGGTCGAAGGGAGAATCTCGCTCGGACGCCCGGGCCCCAAACTACGGAAAGACCGGGCTCGTTTCCCTAGGTTGTCTGGTGTGTCCCGGCGACTGTCAATCCTGATTCGTGACACTGCCGGCCCAAGCCGGCGGTTGCCCGTCCCCCGTCGGTTCGCCTTGCAGCACCCAGGTCAAATTGAACCGGGCCATGCGGGCGCTCGAGCCGGGATGTCCGCCCGTCTCGTACAGCAAGTAGATCCAGCCTTCGCTGGGCGTACCCGGCCGGCCGGCCGCCAGGGACGAATAGGCGAAACCGCCGGGATCCACGGTTCGGATCAGCGGCCAACTCCGCCCGCCGTCGAAACTGGCCCACACATGGCCGTTGCGCCGCGCGCCGGTCTCCACCACCACATTGCTGAAAATCAAGATGTCCCGATCGGCGACGGGCAGTCGCACCAGACCGGCCATCAGACCATAGTCGCGGTACTGTTCGCCATCCGGCAGCACCTCGCTGACCGAAAGATCCTCCCAAGTCGCCCCGCCGTCATGGCTCCAGGCAATATGCCGCCTCCGCGGGTTCCGGCCGTCGGTGGAAAGATGCCGCCGCGAGTTGAAATAAATCCGGCCGTCGGCCAGTTCGGCCACCGCGGCTTCGCCCGTCCCCATCGCAGGAAAGGGCGCACTGGTGTGCCAAGTCCGGCCCCCATCGTCGCTGTACACGGCGTTCGTGTAATGCTCCGGCCAATACTCACGGGCATTGGCCGGGCCGTACCACCGCGCCGGACGCAACAGTCGCCCCGCATGCTCTCCATGCCGCAACGTGATCCCGCGCTCGTTCATGCACATCGAGGGAACGTGGCCCTTCTCGTCCGGATGGATCACCACGTCCTGGCGCGACCAGGTCTTTCCCTGGTCGCGGCTGCGAACCACATGCAACGGCGCCGGGGGGTGCTCTCCCTCCGTGAATACCAAAACGTCCCCCGTGGTTTCGTCCACCACCGCACCGCCGGAGTTCAAACCCGCGCGCAGACCGATGACCGGCCCCCAGGTTTCCCCGCCGTCCTCGCTACGTCGCACACGCACCTGACCCCATCCCCACACCGCCAGCACCGTGCCGTCGGTCGTCACCACGACATTGGGCAGACGCTGGTCCTGGAACAATGACTGCTTTTCGAATCGGGGCGGACCGAGAAACGGTTCCAGCCCGGCTTCTGCGGGCAGCCCCGCGGCCGTCGTCGGCCCGCCTTCGGTCGCCTGCTCCGCCCCGGCCGTGGTTCCGCCCCACGCAACGAAGCCGATCGCAAGCAACGTCCGAATCAGAAAAGCCAGCGGGCGTCGAAGATGCTCTGTCATCGGTCTTGTACCTCACTCGAAGAACTCGGGAATCAAATCGCGGGCCACGGGACGGATACGCTCCGCCTCCGCCCGCGGGATCGCTCGATAAGGCCAACGCATCCGCTCGCCCACGTCGGCCCAACCGCCCAAACGTGTCAGAAACCGATCGCAAGCCGCGTTGCAATAGCCGTGCTCGGTAATGAACGGCTGAATGTAGCCCCCCAGGAACCGCTGGATACGCCGCTCCAATTCCAAGGCCCCCGCCAGATCCGTGCGCATCTGGTCCGTCCACCGCTGAGCCGCTCGCGGGTGGAGGCAGGCCACATTCGAATAGGCCCCGTGGGCGCCCCGCTGCATGCCGCTGGCCAACGTATGGCCCGGAACAAATACGCTCAGCCGCCCGACGTGCCGCCGCAGACCCGACCACCACGCCTCCTCGCCGGCGGCCGTCTTCCAACCGACCAGCGCCGGCACACGCGCCGCCAACCGCCCCACCTCCTCCGGACCCAAAACGCGCTTCGCATGCGGGGGATTGTACAGCACCAATCCGATCCCGCCGGCCACCTCCGCCATCTGCTCCAAGAAAGCAACCGCTTCCCCGTCCGTCAGGGGAAACCAGTCGGGCAAGATGACCTGGACCGCGCCCGGCCCCAAGCGGACCACCCGCCGTAAACGCTCCCGCGAAATCTGGGCACTCATGTGACTCACGCCGATCTGGAACAATACGTCGGCCGCGTGGCATTTCTCCGCCAGGCACGCCGAGATCCGATCGAATTCGTCCTCCGTCTGCGCATGGAACTCGCCCGCGGTGCCGTTCGAATAGATGCCGTCCACCCCCATGCCGATCAACGCATCGATCTCCGCCGCCACACGTCCCAAATCCAGCGAATCATCGTCGTTCCAAACGGACAACAACGTCGCCCAATTGCCGCGAATCTCGCCCGCCGTCAACGCTTTCATCACTGCTCCGATCGCCGTTGC
>SLEY01000470.1 GCA_007124535.1 Planctomycetaceae bacterium | reverse complement strand
TTCTCGCTCATAAGCAACTCTCTGGCTCGCTCAAGTTTTCGGGATGGGGCTCGCATGGGTTGGGCCGCAGGGTTTGTTTCAGGTTGGATACCATTGGTAAACAATGGCCCGCTTCAAGGGGGAAAACCTTCATTTGTGACCGTCCCCCGTGAACGCGTATTGACCGAAGTTGTTTTCGGTGAATCAGCGTTTTACCTCTTTAAGCGGGCTATTGATTTTTTTCCCATGTAACGGTTTTGGGCAACCCGCAGGAAATGATCTAGCCGTAGCAATGTGGCCGGTCGCAGCGCTGTGGCCGATCTCTGACCGAGCCACTCGGCCCGTGATGTGGCCGGTCTCTGACCGAGCCACTCGGCCGACCGAAGGTCTCCCCTATCGGTGGAGACCTTCGGTCGGCGGTTTCGGCGGGGTCAGAGACCCGCGCCGAGCAGTGCGGCGGTGATTTCTTGGCAGATGCTAAGTTCACAGCCCGCGGTGGACTTCTCTCGGCGGCCTTGCCACAATGCAACATTGGTTGTTTTTCGCATCATCATTGGGAGGAACCTCATGACCCATCAATCCCCTTCGACCGGCAGCGAGTTCCAAGGCACATCACGGCGACATTTTTTGCAGTCCACGGGCCAGCTGGCCGCGGCCACTGCCCTGGCCGGGACGGCCATCCCTCGAGTGCATGCGGCCGAGGACCACACCCTGCAGGTGGCCCTGATCGGTTGTGGCGGGCGGGGAACCGGAGCGGCACGCGATGCCCTGCAATCCCCACACGGCCCCGTCAAACTGGTCGCCATGTCGGATGTCATGCCCGGGCGATTGAACGCCTCGCACCGGACTCTGGCCAATATGTTCGGCGACGCGGTCGATGTGCCCGAAGAACGGAGATTCCTCGGGTTCCAGAGCTACCGGGAGGCCATCGACTGCCTGCGCCCAGGGGATATTGTCCTGCTGGGCGGTTATCCTGGCTGGCGTCCGGTCCAGCTGGAATACGCGTTGGTCCGCGGGATGCACACGTTCATGGAGAAATCCTTTGCCACGGACCCGCCCGGCGCGCGTCGCATCCTGGCCGCCGGGGAGCTTGCCGATAAAAAGAACTTGAAGATTGCCGCCGGCCTGATGTGCCGGCATTCCCGGGCCCGGCAGCAGTTGATCGACCGGATTCGCGACGGGGTCCTGGGCGATATCCAGCTGATCCGCGCCTACCGCATGCAGCCGGTCGGTCCGATGGGTGTCAAGCCCGAGGGGGAGAGCGAACTGCTCTGGCAGTTCCGTAACTTCATCCGCTTCTTCTGGGTCTCCGGCGGACTGTTCGCCGAAATGACGATTCATCAGATCGACGAAGTTTGCTGGCTGGCCGACGACCTGCCCTGCCGGGCGCACGGAATCGGCGGGCGGGCGCCCCAGAACCATGATCCCGCCCAGAATCTGGACTCGTACCACATCGAGTACACGTTCCCGAACGGGTCCAAAGCCTTGGTCGACGCACGCTACCTGTCCCAGTGCCACAACGAGTTCGCCACCTACGTGCATGGCACCAAGTGTGCCGCTCAGTTTTCGGGCGATATCCATGCCCCCACCGTCCAGATCTACAAGGACCAGCGGATCGAAAAGAACAACATCGTCTGGCAACCCGAGCCCGATCCGGCGCCGATCCCCTATCAGGCCACTTGGGACCTGCTGTTAGACGCCATTCGCAACGATCGGCCGATGAACGAAGCCCGCCACGCGGGATTGTCCAATTTGGCGGACATCATGGGGCGAGCTGCCGTGCATTCCGGTCAAATCACCACGTGGGAGCAGACGATGGCTTCGGAATTCGAGTGGTGCCCCGGGCTGGATGAGATGACCGAAGACACCCCGCCACCTGTTCAGGCGGATGAGCACGGTCGGTATCCGGTGCCCAATCCGGGTTTTTGGACCGAGCTGTGAACCTCGACTCCCTGCCGAGGAAACGAAAATCAGAAATCATTTCTGGGAGCGGATAACCAGAAGGAGTCCCACGCATGCCCGAAAACACCCCTCCTCTCGAGACAACCCGCCCTCCGGCGAATCATCCGATCTACTCTCACCGGCTGGACGATGGGCGAGTCCAATGCGATCTGTGTCCGCGTCACTGCAAGTTGCGCGAGGGTCAGCGCGGGTTCTGCTTCGTCCGGGCATGCCAAGGTGGTCAGATCGTGTCGACCACCTATGGCCGGTCCAGTGGCTACTGCGTGGATCCGATCGAGAAGAAGCCGCTGAATCACTTCTTGCCCGGAACCCCCGTGCTTTCGTTCGGAACCGCCGGGTGCAATCTGGGTTGCAAGTTCTGCCAGAACTGGGATCTCAGCACGTCACAGCAGATGGACGTGCTGGCCGATCAGGCATCGCCCGAACGCATTGCTGAGGCGGCCCACCAGTTGGGTTGCCGGAGCGTGGCATTGACCTACAACGACCCCGTGATTTTCATCGAGTATGCCGTCGATGTCGCCCAGGCTTGCCATGAACGGGGGATCCAAGTGGTGGCGGTCACGGCAGGGGAGATCTGTGAAGAACCGCGGGCGGACTTTTTCCAGCACATCGACGCGACCAACATTGATTTGAAGGCGTTCGATGAAGCATTCTATCGGCGGCTGTGCGGGTTGCCGCTGCAACCTGTCCTCGACTCGCTGGTCTATTTGAAGCAGGAAACTTCGGTCTGGTTCGAGATCACCACCCTGGTGATCCCCGGACACAACGATACGGACGACCAGATGGACCGGATGACCCGCTGGGTCGTCGATCGGCTCGGTCCCGACGTCCCCCTGCATTTCACGGCCTTCCATCCCGCATACCGGATGAGGGAGGTGCCAGCCACTCCGCCGCACACACTCCAGCGGGCTCGGCAGATCGCGCAGGAAAACGGGGTGCGCTATGCGTACACGGGCAACTTGCATGACAAGCGCAGCCAGAGCACCTATTGCCACCAATGTGGGCAAATGCTGATCGGTCGGGACGGTTACACGCTGTCCGATTGGAACCTCACCGATCAGGGGACATGTTCGACGTGTGGCATGCGTTGTGCAGGGGTCTTTTCCGGGCCCCCGGGGACGTGGGGAGCACGCCGCATGCCGGTGCGGCTGGGAGCATGAGCGGTTACCATAATTGAGGAACGCCATTTTCACCTAAATAACTGTTGCCAAACTTCAGAAAACTATCCGATTGCCAGGAATAGACGCGATGTTCTTCCACGAATAACAGCGTGAATCATGGGAAAGCCGAAGTAGGCCCCTGAGAAATGATCTGGAAAATGATCCGAGAAATGATCTTGGTTTCTCGACCGATTTAGCTCGCGGCGAAAAGGTGGGCTGCCGCAAGGGAACGATTTTCCGCGACAACAGGTCCCCGCGCGACCGACAATGTCGTTCTTTTCCGATTTCTTTTTTGTTCCGACACCGTTTTTCACCGATTGGGTTTGTTAAGAGTCACGGTGAATTCGGCCGGGAACACGAGGCGAGGTAGGCAGCCACAGCAGATGGGACCGTTTTCGAGAACGGGAGCACCCCCCC
>SLEY01000106.1 GCA_007124535.1 Planctomycetaceae bacterium | reverse complement strand
TGGGTGGCAATCGCCGTGTTCACGCTGGGGAGCGTGCCTTTGACGGCTGCCGACCGACCGAATTTCGTCTGGATCCTCTCCGAGGACAATTCCACGCACCATATGCGGTTGTTCGACGAAGACGGCCCGGCGACCCCCCACATCGAGACCCTGGCCCGCGATGGTCTGATTTTCGACCATGCCTTTTCCAATTCGCCCGTCTGTTCCGTCGCCCGCACCACGCTGATCACCTCGGTATTTGCCCCTCGCGCGGCGACCCAGTTTCATCGAAAACTTCGTATGGCCCAATTGCCCGACGGCTGGCGAATGTTCCCCGCGTTCCTGCGTCAGGCGGGTTACTACACCACGAATTGTGCCAAGAAGGACTACAACGCGGTCGAGGGTCGCGGTGTCTGGGACGCGTCCTCGCGACAGGCTTCCTGGCGCAACCGCCCGGCACCCGACACGCCGTTCTTCCATATGCATACGCTGCATCATTCGCACGAAGGCTCGCTGCATTTCTCCGCCGCTCAGATGGAGCGCGAGCAACCGGACCACGACCCGGACCAAATCGTGCTGGCTCCCTACCATCCCGATACGGAAACCTTCCGCTATACCCAAGCACGTTTCCACGATCGCATCCAGGCGATGGATCGGGATGTCGGCGCCCTGGTGGCCGATCTGGCCGAGGACGGTTTGCTGGAGAACACGTTCATCTTCTACTTCGGCGATCATGGGGGCGTCCTGCCACGCAGCAAGGGCTATCTCTATGAAGGCGGCTTGCACGTGCCGCTGGTCATCCGCGTGCCGGAACAATGGCAGCACCTGGCTCCGTTGCCGCGAGGCAGTCGTGTCTCGGGCTTTGTCAGTTTTGTGGACTTCGGTCCGACGCTACTCCATCTGGCTGGCCTCGAAGTGCCCGAATCCATGGACGGAACGCCGTTTCTGGGCCAGGGACTGGATGCTCCGACGTTGAACTCGCGTCAGGAAGCGTTTGGTTATGCGGACCGTTTCGACGAGAAATACGACCTCAGCCGTTCGCTCCGCTCGGGGCGTTACAAGTACCTGCGGCACTACCAGCCCTTCTACCCGGACGCGTTGCAGAACAATTACCGATATCGCATGCTGGCTTTCCAGGAGTGGCGGGCATGGTACCGCCAAGGCGCATTGGACCCGATCCAGCGGCAGTTTTTCGAGGCCAAGCCGGTCGAGGCGTTGTACGATCTGGAAACCGATCCCCACGAAACGATCAATCTGGCGGACGATCCCGAGCACCGGGACGTTCTGCTGCGGCTGCGCGGCCGTTTGCGGGAGATCGTGCGGGGGCTGCCCGACCTGAGTTTCTTTCCGGAGAGCTATCTGGTGGAGCGGGCGATGGACGACCCGGTCGCGTTCGGCCGGCAGCACGCCGCGCGGTTGGCCGATCTGGTCGATTTGGCCGACCTGAGTCTGTTGGAGTTCTCGGCCGCCGAAGCACCGTTGGCCGCGGCGTTGGAGTCGGAGGATCGTTGGCAACGCTATTGGGCCCTGATCGTCTGCAGCCGTTTCGGCTCCCAGGCCACGCCCCTGATCCCCGCCGCTCGTGCCCGGTTGAGCGATCCGGAATTGCTGGTTCGGATGCGTGCGGCGGAATTCTTGGGGATCGCGGCCGACGAAGACCCGCGGCCCGTGTTGTACCAAGTATTGAACGACACGCGTTCGCCGGTCGTTGCCCTGTTGACCCTGAACACGGCCGTCTACTTTCACGACCACTGGCCGACCCCCCGGCCCTTCGATCCGGACCAAGTGGACCTGCAAGTGACGTCGGGCGAGGTGGACCGCCGGTTGGAATACCTGACGCGCCCGTGAAGAAGTCGCCGGCCGTTCAACCGTAAGGTTTGTAGATTCCCGGCTGGGGCACGGAGCTTTCGTAACCGCCGTCTTCGTCCGGCAGGAGGGGCGGTTCGGCGTCCCAGGCCAAGCGTTCCGGCATCTCGTCGGGCCCTTTCGCGACCGCATCGTCCCAGCGGACCACCTGGCCCGAATAGGTCGCCATCCGGCCCAGGATCGCCGTAAAGCTGCTGTCCGCCCCGTAGTAGCCTTCGTTCCGGGGGGCGTCCTCCGCGATCGCACGGACCAGATTCACGTGTTCCTGCAACGTGGCTCGCACCGAAGGACCGTCGTATCGCCAGGCGTTTTCGCCTTCGATCCTGCCGGTGCCATCGGAATGGCCCCGCGTGCCGTGGACGAATTGGCCGCCGAAGTTCCAGCAGTTGCGGATGTGGCGGTTCTGGCTGAACAACCGCGTCCCGTCCGGGTACAGGTATTCGACGCACTGGTGATCGTAGATGTGGCCGTAGTCCACGCCCTTGCGCACCTGCCGGCCGCCCATACCGTTCGCTTCGATCGGATGCTGATCCTGCATGGCCCAATTGATGCGGTCCAGGTGATGCACATGCTGCTCGACGATCTGATCGCCGCTGAGCCAGACGAAATAGTACCAGTTGCTGACCTGATACTGCATTTCGGTCTGGTCGGGTTGCCGCGAACGCACCCAGACGCCGGCGCCGTTGCGATAGGCGCGCAGGTACGTGATTTCGCCCAGCGCCCCGTCGTGGATGCGGCACATGGTTTCGATCAACCGCGGGTCATGCCGGCTTTGCAGGCCGACGACGACCTTCAAACCTTTTTCGTCGGCAACCTGGTTGGCGGCCATGACCTTCCGGTAGCCCGGCGCGTCGATACAGACGGGTTTCTCCATGAACACGTGTTTGCCGGCCTGCACCGCCGCCTGGTAGTGGGCTGGGCGGAACCCGGGCGGTTCGCACAGCAGGACGACGTCACAGTCGGTGGCCAGGGCTTGGCTGCAGCAGTCGAAGTCGCCGAAGATGCGGTCGCCGATATCCACTTGGTCGGGAAACCGCTGGGCGAGCGTCTCGGCCGCCCGCGCGGCTTGGTCGCGAAAGGCGTCGGCGGTGGCGACCAGCCGGCAGCGCGGATCGGCTTCGAGCCAATCGGCCGCCGCCCCGCGACCGCGACCGCCACAGCCGATCAAAACGGCCCGCAGCACATCGCTGCCCGCCGCATGGGCCTGCCCCACCGCGCTCCCGCCGCTCAAAAGGGCCCCGGCGGTGAGCACCGACGACTGGTTCAAAAAAGCACGACGTGTTGTCCGGATCGTTTCGCTCATGATCGGTCACTCCTGTAATGACAAGGATTCGAATCGGGCCGGCCAAACCGCGGGCTGCGAAACTGCCCGCAGGTTGAAACTCGATTGTAAGGCACGTTTCCAGCCGAGGCGATACGGCGGAGCATTCCCGCAGCGCCAAGACGTGCCGATTGGCTCGATTCGAAAACAATGGTATCCAACCTGAAACAAACCCTGCGGCCCAACCCATGCGAGCCCCATCCCGAAAACTTGAGCGAGCCAGAGAGTTGCGTATGAGCGAGAATGCTCCGAATCACAGGCCAGGAGAAGAAAACGCAGGGGACACGGCGCGCCCCACCCGGCCGCTACCGCGTCCGACCTCCCCGGAGGGGAGGTGAAATCATGCTACTCTT
>SLEY01000192.1 GCA_007124535.1 Planctomycetaceae bacterium | reverse complement strand
TCGGCGGGCCGCGAGTCGACGACACGACCCGCGTTTTGCGGGTCTACTGTGCCGCCGGCTTAAGGTTTCCGTTGGAAGAAGTCGCCCGAAAATACGAAGAAGAATTCGGCGTGGTGATCGAGCCCCAGTATGGCGGGTCGAATACCCTGCTGAATCAGCTGGAAATCGACAAGTTTACGCATGTCGATCTTTACCTGGCGGCGGACGAGTTCTACACGACGGCGGCTCGCGAAAAAGGCTTGGCGGCCGAAGTTTTCTCGCTGGCCTCGATGCGTCCGGTGCTGGCTGTCCGGCAGGACAGCGGCCTGCAGATTGAGAGCTTTGCCAATATTATCGAGGGCGATCTGTCGATCGCCGTAGCTCACCCGGACCAGGCATCGATTGGTCAGACTTCGTATGAACGGCTTTCCGAGCGGCCGTTCGGCGACACCAACATGTGGGAGGCCCTGGATCAACACATCACGCAGCAGCGGCGGGGGGTCTACAAGCCCACGGTGAACGACGTGGCATCCGATATCCGTCTGGGCAGTGTGGATGCGGGGATCATCTGGGATTCCACCGTCGCCATGCCGACTTTTCGAGAGGAGTTGCAGGCCATCGCCCTGCCCGAGTTGGACGGGGAGCCGATGCAGATCTCGTTATGCGTGCTGAACGCCTCGCGGCAGCCGGGGGCGGCGTTGAAGTTCGCTCGCTACCTGACCGCCCGTGATCGGGGACTGCCCGTGTTCGCCGCCTACGGCATGGAGCCGGTGGAAGGGGATGTCTGGGCCGAACGGCCGGAGATCAATTTCTTCTGCGGTGCGGTGAATCGGCGTGCGGTCGAAGAGATCGTCCTGCAATTCGAACGGCGGGAAGGGGTGGTGGTCAACACGATCTATGACGGCTGCGGGATCCTCACCAGCCGGATGGAGACGATCGACGGTCAGAGCACCACGCACGGCTTCCCGGACATTTACATGGCTTGCGATCTGTATTATCTGGAAAACGTACGCAGTTGGTTCCAGAACGCGGCCAACGTATCGGAGACGGACATCGTGATCGCCGTTCCCAAAGGCAGCACCCGGGTCCGGGATTTGAGCGATCTGGTGAAACCCGGGATCCGGGTGGCGGTGGGCGAACCGGATCAATGCACGATCGGCGCCCTGACTCGCCGGCTGCTGGTCGACGCCGGCCTGTACGACGAACTGATGGCGAAACAGCAGCGGGATGGCGAGGTGGTGGTCGAGAAATCGTCCTCCGCCCTGCTGGTCCCGGACGTGGTGACCGGTCATGTGGACGCGGCGGTGGCCTACATTACGGATGTGATGCCCAACCGGGATCGGGTGGATGTGGTGCGGATCCAATCGCCGTTGAACCGGGCGGTACAGCCGTTGAGCATTGCCCGCAGCAGCCGGCACAAGCACTTGGCGCGGCGGCTGTTCCAGCGGATCGCCGAGTCGCCGGAGGCATTCGAGCAGGTCGGTTTCCGTTTTCGGGGCATGGAGCCGGGGGTTTTCGAGGATCCGCCGGAAGAGGAGCTGTGACCGTTGAGTTTGCTTGTCTCGCCACGCGCCGACCGCGCGCCCGCCGCCGACGCCTCGGCCGATCCGGTTGAATTCGGCCGGCAGCCCACCGCCCGTTCGATCGGGCTGTCCGACACCTGCTTCTATATCGCCTTTGGCGTGATCGGATCGACCTACGTCCTGCTGATCCTGGCGATGCTGGTGGCCGACGTGGTGTATATGGTGGACCAGGCGTTGCGAGCGGCCCACCGATCGCCGGACTTCTGGGTGGCCGTGCTGGCGAACAACCCGATCATGACGGCCCTGGCGGACCCGAAGATCCAGTACTCGATCTGGTTGAGCATGATTTCGTGTACGCTGTCGGGGATCTTTTCGGTGCTGATCGCTGTGCCCTTGGGCTATCTGATGTCCCGGCATCATTTCTTCGGGCGTTCGGTGATCGACGCCTTTCTGGACATTCCGATCGTGCTGCCGCCGCTGGTGGTCGGGCTGAGTCTGCTGATCCTGTTTCAGTTTCCGCCCTTCCGCTGGTTCGCTCGGGACATCGTCTACCAGGTACCGGCGGTGGTTCTGGCCCAGTTTTCGGTGGCCTGCGCGTTTGCGGTCCGCACGATGAAATCGACGTTCGACCACATCGACCCGCGTTGCGAGCAGGTCGCTCTGTCCCTGGGCTGCAGCCGGCTGCAGGCGTTCGGCTGGGTGGTGCTGCCCGAAGCGGGGCGGGGGATGCTGACGGCTTTTACCCTGGCCTGGGCCCGCTCGTTGGGCGAGTTCGGACCGCTGCTGATCTTTGCCGGCGCCACCCGGATGAAGACCGAAGTGCTGTCCACCTCGGTCTTCCTGGAAATGAATGTGGGGAACCTCGAAGCCGCGGTCGCCGTGTCGCTGATCATGGTCTTTGCAGCCGTGATCGTGCTGGTCGTCACCCGCCTGTTCGGCAGCCGGGACCTGGGATTGTAGGAGGGGGCGAACCGGTGATTACCGTCGAAGGGCTGAGTGTGGGGGCGGGTGCGTTTCGTCTGGACGACATCTCCTTTCAAATCCCGTCGGGAGCCTATGGCGTGCTGATGGGCAAGACGGGTTGCGGAAAGACCACGATCCTGGAATCGATCATCGGTTTGCGTTCCGTGGCCGCCGGCCGGATCCTGCTGTACGATCGGGACGTGACCCGGTTGCAGCCGGCCGTTCGCGGGATCGGCTATGTGCCGCAGGACGGGGCGCTGTTTTCGCGGATGACGGTGGGCCAGCAGATCGGTTTGGCGCTGGTCATTCGGGGCGTGGGCCAGGAGATGGTGCGGGGGCGGGTGGCCGAGTTGTCCGAGCTGTTGGGCATCGGGCATTTGTTGGACCGCCGCCCGCGCGGCTTGAGCGGCGGCGAACGCCAGCGGGTGGCGCTGGGACGGGCCTTGTCCTTCCGCCCCCGCGTGCTGTGTCTGGACGAGCCGTTGAGTGCGTTGGACGACGAGACGCGCGGGCAGATGTGCCGGCTGCTGAACGACGTCCGCCAGCGCACGGGCGTCACGACGTTGCACATCACCCACAACTGGAGCGAAGCGGAATCGCTGGCCGATTGCGTGTTCCGACTCCGCGACGGCCGCATCCACACCGAGCGGGTTGCGGCCTGAGATTGGTATCCAACAGGGATCTGACCTCGTGCCTCAAGGGCAGGAATACGACAATCTGGTCACGGATCTCTTTCGCCGACATGCACTCCGCGATCACCAGGAGGTCGTCGATCGTCGAGCCGATGGACTGGTCCTTAGTCGTGGCGATGAGGCCAGGCACGGGCTCTCCTGCCGTGACTCGCTGGTAAGCAAAACCCACCATCGTGTTCCGGTCGTTGCCAACAAGGACCCGGTTCTCCGCCGCAGCCCACGCCAGAACTTCCGGGTCCGGGGCGCCTTCAGGGAGCGCATCCTGAACCCGCACCAAGTCGATATCGGGCAGGCGGCGGCGCAGACCGCGGATGATGTCGCCGTGGACGTCCGCATCAGTGAGCAGTCGGAGCATCCGCCTTTTCCCTGGC
>SLEY01000129.1 GCA_007124535.1 Planctomycetaceae bacterium | reverse complement strand
GTAAATGCAAGCGCCGCAAGCGTTTATGCTTACGGCATCTTTATTTCCGGACATTTAGGCCCAAGTATCCCCGACAGGATTCGAACCTGTAACCTTCGGCTCCGGAGGCCGACGCTCTATCCAATTGAGCCACGGGGACGGGTGAGGACCGACGGGGCGGGTGCACGGACTACCGCTCGCTCGATCCGATGGTATTTGACAGGATACTTGGTTGATCGGCGGGGTGCAAGAGGGGGTCGGGAAATGGGCCGGGGTCATAGCTGGCGTTCGATCGGCAGGACCAGGGCTTGGAGATGGTGGTGGGCCGGTTTGGAACGGCGGAATTCGCCCAGTTCTTCGAAGAGGGCGTCGATTTTTTCGGCGGCCACTTGGGCTTGCACCACGCTGCTGTTGCCCGGAAAGACTTGGGTGCCAAAGTGCTTGCCGTCCGCGTCTTTGCCCTCGATCATCGGGTGGCGGACGTAATCGGCGATGCCGTGACGATCGAGCAGGGCTTCGATGATCGCGGTGTACTCGAAATGGAAAACGATCAGGACCAGCTTCATTAGGAGACAGTTTCCTTCTGGGGGATTCGGGCGCGGACCGGTTCGGCGATCGGGGCGGCTTCGCCTCCGGTAAAGAGGGACTGGAGGTCGGCGACCAGGGTGTAGACGACCGGGACGACGATCAGGGTCAGCGCGGTGGAGACGAACATGCCGCCGGCCACGGCGATGCCCAGGGGCATGCGGACTTCGCCACCGGCCCCGAATCCGAGGGCGATGGGCAGCATGCCCAGGACGGTGGAGAATGCGGTCATCAGGACGGGGCGGAAGCGGTTGGCGGCGGCGTCGCTGGCCGCCGTCAAGGGATCCTGGCCGCGAGCCACGAGGACGTTGGTATAGTCGACGACCAGGATGGCGTTTTTGGTGACCAGTCCCAGCAGCATGATCAGGCCGATGAAGGCGTAGATATTAAAGGCCAAGCCGACCAGCCAAAGGCCGCCGAAGGCGCCCAGGGTGGCCAATGGCAGGGAGAGCATGATGGTAAAGGGGTGCAGGAACGATTCGAACTGGGCGGCCAGGACCAGGTAGATGAAGACGACCGAAAACACGATGGTGATCGACAGGTAATAGAAGGACTCTTCAAAAACCTGGGAGAGTCCGGCCAGTTCGTATTCGGCCTCCACCGGCAGGGTGTCCAGCAAGTAGTTTTCCAGGCGGTCGACGGCATCGCCCAGAACCACTCCGGGTGGGATTTGGGAGGAGATGGTGGCGGAGCGCATGCGGTTGTAGCGGTGGATGGCGCTGGGTCCGATCGTTTCCTCCAGGTCGACCAGGTTATCGAGAGAGACCAGTTGGTTTTCAGGTCCGCGGACGTAGACATCGCGGAGCATGGCCGGGGTCATTTCGCCCCGACCGGCGGACTCGGTGATCACGTCGTAGCGTTGGGCATCGCGTTCGATGGTGGAGATGGTGGGTCCGCCGAAGAGGAATCGCATGGTATTGGAGATATCGGCGACCGAGATGCCCATTTGGGAGGCCTTATCGCGGTTGATGCGAATATCGACTTCGGGGTTATTGAGTTCCAGGTTGGTGCGGACGCCGACGTACCATTCGGGTTGGTTTTCCATCCAGTCCATGACGATTTCCTGCTGGACGGCGAGGACTTCCAGATCGGGGTGTTTCAGGACGACTTCGACGGGCGAAGCGCCGAGTCCGCCGGGCTGCAGTTCCCGGACGAACGCTCTCCCGGCGGGCAGCTGATTCAATTGGCCCCGAAGATCCTGCATCACTTCCACTTGATGCCGCTGACGTTCCTGTCGAGGGGTCATGCGGACAAAGGCCATGCCATTGCTGGGGGTTCCGGGGCCTCCGCCGCGGGAGAGCCCGAGCACCAGGAACTGGTGGCGGATTTCCGGGATCTCGGCCAGAATGGCTTCGATCTGGCGAGCAAAGGCGTCGGTTTCCGACAGCGTGGCGCCTTGAGGCGTTTCGAACATGAGCATGAAACTGGCTCGGTCCTCGTCGGCGGCAAACTCGCGGGGGATACTGGCCAGGGCCAGCATTCCCAGGGCGAAGGCGATCACACCGAGGAGGACGGTCAGACCGCGGAAGCGGAAGGCGACGCGGAGGATCAGACGGTAAGTTGCCTCGAGCTTTTGGAAGGCCCATTCCGAGCTACGGAAAGCCACGCCATGCCGCTCAGGAACCCGCAGCAAGCGAGAGCAGAGCATGGGGGTCAGGGTGAGGGCGACGAAGGTCGAGGCGAAGACGGTGAAGGCGACGGTCAGGCCGAATTCCAGGAAGAAGCGGCCGATCAAGCCGCCGGTGAAGGCCACGGGGATGAACACGGCGGCCAGGGACAGGGTGTTGGCAATGGCGGGGAAAGCGACTTCGGTCGTCCCGACCCGTGCCGCCGGTTCTGACTCGGCGCCGGCTTCCATATGCAGGTAACAGCGTTCCAGGACGACGATCGTGTCATCGATGACGATCCCGATCACCAGGATGAAGCCCAGCATGGTGAGGACGTTGATGCTGAAGCCGAACACGTGGATCACGGCCATGCCGATCAGCAGGGAGGTGGGGATGGCGACGATGGTGACCAGGGTTCCGCGTCCGCTGCGGAGGAAGGCGAGCACGACGACGGTCACCAGCAGGGTGGCGATCAGGATGGTCATAAGCAGGTCATTGATACTTTCGCGGACGTATATCGAGTTATCGGTGGCGATGACGTGTCGCAGCCCGGGCGGGAACGCTTGGCTGATCACTTCCAAGCGATCGCGGAGGGAGTCGGCCAGTTCGATGGTGTTGGCATCGGTTTGTTTGACGACGCCCATCCCGACGGCGGTTTCGCCGCGGAAGCGGGCCAATTGGCGGTCGTCTTCGATGGCATCGACCGCTTGTCCGACATCGCGGAGGCGGACGGGCGCTCCGTTGCGATAGGCGACGATCAGGTCGTTGAAGGGTTCGGCGCTATCGAATTGTCCGCGGGTCTGGATCAGGAATTCGCGTCGTCCGCCTTCGACGCGTCCGGAGGGGATATCGGCGTTATTGGTTTGGACGGTACGAACGACATCTTGGATGGTCAATTGGTGTGCGGCCAGGCGGGCCGGATCGACTTGGATGCGAACGGCGTATTTCCGCCGGCCCCCGACCTGGATGCGTCCCACGCCGCGGAGGGTTTCCAGCTGTTGTTTGACGACGTTTTCGATATAGTTGGTCAAGCGGACCGCATCCCAGCGTTCATCGCCGATCAGGCTGATCCACATGATGGCCTGGGCCCCCATATCGACTTTGCGAACGATGGGCGATTCCACGTCGGTGGGCAATTGTCGCCGGGCCCGTTCGACCGCATCGCGGACATCCTGGGCGGCGACGTCGATATCGCGCCACAGCTCGAACTCGGCCATGATCATCGCCACCTGCTCGCGGGCCGAAGAGTTCAGCATCCGCAGGCCTTCGACCGTGTTGATTTCGGCCTCCAGCGGTTCGATGATCTCGGTTTCGATCACGCCGGGCGCCGCTCCGGGCAGCACGACGTTGACGCTGATGATGGGGAACTCGACGTCCGGATTCTCCTGGACGGGCATCTGCACGTAGCCGTAGCCGCCGAAGATGCCCAGTACCAGGAACAGCACGATCGTCAAGATGGGACGGCGGATGCTGAAGTTCCAAATCATGGGTTTTCAGGTTCTGTAGGAGACAACCGATATTATCCTGCAACGAGCGACGTCCGCGAGCCAGCGGCAGGGGTCGCCGGCACGCTGCCGGTCGGGGGACCCAGTCGGCACGTCGGGATCAGCCGCGGGCGGCCAAGTCCTCGCCCTCGGCCACCTCTTCCTCCGGGTCATCAACGGCCTGAACCGCATCGCCACCACTCAACCGGAGATGGCCCTCACGCACCACCGACTCGCCGATCTCCAGTCCGTCCGTGATTTCGACCCGGCCGTCTTGTCGCAATCCGGTCCGGACGTCCCGGCCGACCGCCACGTCGTCTTCGATCACAAACACCATATAACCACGGCGGGTTGCGACCAGCGCTTCTTCGGGGATCACGGGACGATCTTCCCGCTGGCCGATCGTCACGATGGCGGTGGCGAAGGTACCCGGTTTCAGGAGCAGTTCCTTGTTCGGGACCTGAGCTTTGACCAGGAACTGCCGAGTCGACTCGTCCACCGCCGGGCTGACGAACTCGATCTTCCCCTCGAACTGCGTGTCGGGGTAGGCCGCCATACTAATGGCAACGGTTTGCCCTTTGCGGACACGTCCCAGATGCCTTTCGGAGAGGTAGAAATTCATTTCGAGGGGATCGATCTGGTACAAGCGGGCCATTGAGGTCCCCACGCTGACGTAGGCGCCCCGGTCGACGAACCGGTCCGAGACCGCTCCGGCGAACGGGGCACGGATCATGGTATCCAGCAATTCGCGGCGGATGAGGGCGACTTCGGCATCCAGTCGTTGTTTTTCTGCGACCGCGGTATCCAATTCGGCTTGGGCCTGATCCCGATCCTCTTCGGCCACCGCCGCGCGTTCGCTGAGCCAGAGGCGGCGTTCCAGGATCCGCGCGGCATTTTGTTCGCGCACTTCGGCGGATCGCAGGGCCGCCAAGCGAGCGGCCAATTGCTGCTGGAGCCGGTCATCATCCAATTCGAACAGCAGAGCCCCTTCCTCGACCGAGCTGCCTTCTTCGAAATGGATGGCCCGGACGCGGGCGGAGATCTC
Source organism: Planctomycetaceae bacterium (assembly GCA_007124535.1). GTDB lineage: Bacteria > Planctomycetota > Planctomycetia > Pirellulales > Pirellulaceae > SLMF01. The sequence continues at coordinate 8,175 of SLEY01000129.1, read as the reverse complement.
CGAGACGATCTCGATCTGGGCGGCGGCCAGCAGGGTCCCCACTCCGAAGATGGTTTCCTGGAGCGTGGCCGATTCGACCGAAGTGAGCGAAACGGGCACGCGGGGCCGTTCGCGGGCCGGTCCGGCCGCCGCGTCGCCTTGGCCCGGCGGCCCGCTGACGAAGTAGACGGCGGTCCCGGCGAGCACGGCCACGCTGATCAGGGCCACTCCCAGCCCTGAGAGCCAACTTCGAAACTTCTTCCAGAATGCTTTGCCCATAAGTCGCCAACTCCGAAACCCCTTTACGCGGGGTAAATCACACGAGAACCAAGCTGCTTTCCCTGCAAGTATACCGATGGGCCCAGGTACGGGCTAGATGAACCGCTCCGGCGCCCCCGGAAATCAGGCCGCCAAGTCGGATTCGCCCACCTTTCGCCGCTTGGTTGGAAACCCCGGGGTCAAGCCGAAGGTTCCGCCGAATCGCCTCGAAGGTCGGGCGGTACGGCGCGGTATCGGGCCGCAAATCCCGAGAATACGCGACCAAGTCCGGAATCTGCCTGAGGGACATTCTTGTCGATTGGGAGACGTCCGTCGGGCAGGAATGCCCAACCTACGGGCCGATTCAATGCACCTCGATCAACACGATTCTGGCCCCAATTTGCGTAGATTATATCACGTCAATTGCGATTTTCGGCAGTAGACGTGTCTCGGTCTGTAGAGCAGCGATCAGCCGCCCGGCGCGCCGTCTGGCGGGAGATCGTTGAGAATCCGCGCGCGCACGGCATGGAAGGTCACCGTGCCCTGGTTGGAACCGATGGCGACGCGCGAACTTTCGGGGAGCATCCAATTGGGAGCCGAACTGAGCGACTGGACGCGTCCCTGCCAGTGGAGGAAAGGATTACCGTCCAGCCATACTTCGATTCTTGCACCATCTCCGTCCGTCTGCACTTGCACCAGCGTCTGATAACGCTGGCCGTTGATTATGGGGCTTGGACGCCGGACGGCCGGATTATGGTCTGCCTGGATCTCTCGCCCGTCGATTTGTTCCAAGCCGCCGAGGCTGCCACCATCGGCGCCGAAGTGAAGGGTGGCTTGCCGGGTCCCGACGGGCAGGATGATGTTCACGGAATCGTTTCCGGAAGTCCGGGTGAACTGGGCGACCAATTGGTAATCTCCTTCCAGGCGCTGGGGGAACATCAACCGCACGAAGCTTTGGTCTCGAGCCACCGGCGCGACCGACAATACGCCATCGCGGGCCAGCCACCAGCCGCCGAGTGTGTCGCGTTCGACATCGACGCCTCGGGTCAAGTCCCTCCAGGTACCATCCTCCAGATCGGGTTGCGGGGCGTGGGGCGTCGAGACGACATGAGCGGAACCCGGCTCCGCGCGGACGGCAACGGCGTGGAATCTGACGATGGCCGCGTTTGCTGCCAGGGCTGGCCGATGTGGTTGGGGGAGCGACCAGACGTCAAGGACATCAAGAGAGGACAACCGGCCGTTCCAAGAAACCACCGGTTCGCCATTCAAGCAGGCCTTGATCGTCGCGTCGTTGCCGTCGATTCGGACCGCCACTTCCAACCGGTAACGTCGCCCATTGATCAGCAGGCCGGGACGGCGAGACGGATTGAACGGGTGGTCCACCAGCAAGCCATCGATTCGTTCCAACCCGTGAATCGAGGGGGCGCCCAACTGGATCATGCACGTTCGCGATCCGACGGGCAGCAGAAGGCCGACCGGTCCGTCTCCGTCGATCCGAGAGAATTCGGCGGTCAGGTCGTAGCTGTGGTCCAGTTTCACCGGCAACAGGAGGCGAGAATAGGGTTGGGGGCCTGTGATCAGATCCGTTTGCTCGCGTTGCCAATCGCCACTGACGGCATGCCGGGTCAGGTCCGGAGTCTGAATCGCATCGATCCAGGGCGGCGGCCACCGGGTAACGGCTGACGAAATCGGGGCGGGGTTTTCGATTGTGACTTTGGTTCCGAGTTGTGGCGATAAGGCCCAAATGGCGAGCCATGTGATGGCCACGGCAAGACCGGCGCAGGCCCACCAGAGTTTCCGCGAGCGCACCGGAAACCGGGGGCCGTTTTTGTTTGCGATCCGGGGTGCGACGGCGGAAGCGGCGGCCTCCGCAGGATCCGCCCGGCGGAAATCCTGCAGGTCCTTCAGCACCTGCCCTGCGGTCGGATAGCGGCACCGCGGATCCTTCTCCAGTAAGCGTTCGACAATCCGAATCAATGGCTGCGGCAGCCCGGGCACGAGCTGCCCGAGGGGGGGAGCGGGTTCATAGGTGTGCTGGTACATGACCGCCGCGGCAGTTTCCCCCGAGAACGGCAGCCGGCCGGCGAGCAACCGGTACAACAAGACCCCCAGCGCATAGAGGTCGGCGCGGTGATCGATCGGTGCGCCTCGCGTCTGTTCCGGAGCCATGAAGTCGGCTGTTCCCATCAGGGTCCCCGGCGCCGTCAGGCTGGCTGCACCGTCGCTCCAGCGGACGAGCCCGAAATCGATCAGCAGGACCCGGCCGGTGGCTGCTTCCACCAGGATATTGGCCGGCTTGATATCGCGGTGGACGATAGCATGAGGGCGAGCTGCTTCCAAGGCCGAGAGGCACTGTTCCGCCACCTCCAGTGCTTCATCGCGGGTAGGAGGCGACGTGCTGTCCAGCCACTCGGCCAGCGAGCGTCCGGCGACGTAGGGCATCGCGAAAAAGTGATGTCCCCCGTCCTCGCCGGCGAAGTAGACGGACAGCAGGTTCGGATGATCCACGTTGGCTGTGGCGGCAGCCTCCCGCCGGAACCGTTCGATCAAAGAAGCGCTGTGCGCCAATTCCGGCGGCAACACCTTGATCGCCACGACGCGGCGCAACGATTCATCGTATCCCTTGTAGACGTCGCCCATGCTGCCGCCACCGATCCGTTCCAGGATCTCGAAGTGTCCCAAACGTTGGAAGGGCAAACGGTCGCGGGACCGCGCGATCAGCTGCGGGCGAGGCAACCCCGCAGCGCGGGTCCCGCTGGATTCAAGCGTCTGGGTTTCCGCAATCCTTGACTCCCGCAAAGCCGATTCTGCGGAGAGCAGGGCCTCGTCCAAGCCGCGGATCAGCGCCTCGCAGTCGGGATAACAGTCGGCGGCGTCGAACCCGACGGCACGGGCCAACACGTGACGGATGGGCGGCGGAACCAGATTCTTCACGGTCGGGCTGAGAATATAATCACGCAGGGCGCGGCCCGTCACCAGTCGGCAGAGCAAGGCGCCCAGTTGATAAACGTCGATCCGCCGCGGGTCCAACCGATGCCCCGCCCGGTGCAGCAGCCATGCTGCGGCTGCCAAATCCGACGGCAACTCGAGCCTCGTCATGAGGTGCAACTCCGGCGGACAGACCTCGCAATCCGTCTCTTGCGGGCCAAAGGTCCGCCGTAACGGCGGCTGGGAAATGTGCGGCCGAAACGCCTCGTCGATCCGAATCGACTGGGGGCGGATCCGGCCGTGGATCACCCCCTGCTCGTGGAGCCGTTGCACGTGCTCCGCCAAACGCCGCAAAATTACCAGACGCTCCCGCAATGGCAGCCTCAGCCACATCGCCTCCCGTTCCGCCAGCGAGTGTCCCTTTTCGACACAAGCAATCGCCACGTCTCATTCTCCTTGGCGAACGTCCGATACGGCAGACCGGCCGTCCTCCGTGATCGGTCGCAGCCTCACCTGATGAAACGTCACATTGCTCTGGTTGGCTCCCAAGCCAACGCGGTTGCGTTTGGGAAAAGCCCACGCGGGATCTTCACCAAGCGAACCCTGCAATCCGCTCCAACTGGTGAACGGCTTGCCGTCCAGCCAAACCTGAATTGTTGCCTGATCGCCTTGCGTTCGAACCTGAACCATCGCCCGGTAACGGCGGCCGTTGACCAGGCCACTGGGGCGCCGCAACGTCGGATTGTGAAAATCCACAATGCTCATCCCGTCGATCCGCTCCAAACCCCCCATTTGTCCGGACGTCGCACTGAAATGGAGTGTACACAGCCGCGAGATGACGGGGAACGTGACCGTTACCGAGTCCACACCTAAATTGCGGGTAAAGTCAGCCACCAAATCGTAGTTTCCGTGAACTTCATGCGGCAACATCAATCGTACAAACCGCTCGTCTTGGGCCACCGGCGCCACCGTCAAGCCGTCGTCGAGTTGCCGCCATCGGCCGCGGAGCGTGTCCCGCTCCAAATCCACATCCTCCAGCAGGTCCTTCCAGCCATCCTGCGCAAGATCTACCGCGGGTGGCTCGCGGCACGGAATCATGCTGGCCGTTCCCGACACGGTTCGTACTTTGGCGGAATGATAGATCACGACGGTCTCGTGCGCCGCCAGCGCCGGGCGAAAAGGAACCGGAAGCGCCCAATGGTTCAGCACATCCAAGGACTCGGGCCTGCCCTTCCAAGAGACCAGAGGTTCATCGTCGAGCGTCACGTCGATTGCGACTTGGTCGCCATCCTGACGGACCGAGATCGTCACGGTGTAGCGTTGGCCGTTGACCAGCAGTCCGGGACGCCGCGTGGCCGGATTGAGCCGATCCCCGGTGATCATGCCGTCGATCCGCTCCAATCCATGAATCGACCACGCCCCCAGATGAAGGAGGCAGGTTCGCGCACCGACGGGAAAGACAATCGTCGCCGAACGGTCATCCCGATGCAGACGCGTAAAATCGACCTTCAAATCGTACCCCGCCTCAAGTTGAGCTGGGAGCAGAACTCGGCTGTAGGGGATCGGCGCTGTGGCCAAATCGGTTCCCAAGCGGCGCCATTCGCCGCTGACGGTGTCCCAGTCCACGTCGACCGGCTGCAGCAGATCGACCCATTCGCCGCCCGGTAGCTCGTCACCGAAGCCTACGGTTGTAGCCTCCGCGGTTGCCTCGCCCGCATCGTCGATGGCGGCCAAGGAGCGCCCCGCCGCAATCCCGAGTCCCAGCGAAAGACAAATAGCCAGCCCCGCGTGTGTCGGGGAAAAACGAAAACAATACATGGCAGATTCCTTGGATGAGTTGGATTTGCAACCTCACGCTCGAACGTGGGCTTCTCGATAATTGTAATACCCGCAAGCAGGATTTTTCGAGTTGAAAGAGGAGATTTTCTTGCGGATACCGACGGATTCGGCAATTCGCTGCGTGGTTCGCGTGAGGGAAAGTCGCCCCCTATATGTAGCCTTTTCTTTCGTTGGGCGGGCAGCGAAACGCCGCCAGACGTCGAATCGCTTCGTCCATCCGCGCCCGATCAAATGCGTCGCCAACCGGCCCGGCCAAAGTCGCATACGAGCGGCGCACGGCTTCGTCCAGGCCGCCGTGCGAGGCCAAGTAATCTCCCAGCCGTTGCCATTCTCGCGAGAATTCATCCTCAGCCTGATCTGGACTACAGTACCGCTCGATTTGCGGGCGGAGCATCGCCTGAAGTGAGCGTGTCAACCGGTCGCGTGCATCTCGAAAATAGAAGTCCACGGTGGAGGTCTTCAAATCCAAGGCCGTGCTGACTTGAGCAATCGAAAGCCCTTCGCACAACCGCCCGTAGAGCACGCGGATGCGGTCGGTTTGGTTTTTCCGGCAGTATTCGGTCGCCAACGATTCGACAGCTTGAGCGACAACCTCTTCCACCCAGGCGGCGTAGAACGAGTCTTCTGCTTCGTCCGACGACTGTTCCAAGTGGTCCAGGTCCGGCCGACCGTAGTGCCGCCGAGCGTCTTCCCGCGTTTGATTGCGGTACGTGTTCGACACGATGCGGCGGATCACGGTGCAAAGGAGCGACCGTAATCTGGACGCTTGGTTGGAAACCCAGCGGTCAAGTAGACGGTTCCGCCAAATCGCCTCGAAAGTCTGGCTGGCGATCTCCTCGGCTTCGTTCGGGTTCCTCGCCCCCACGCGCAGAGAAAACCGGCAGACAGGGCCCCAATAGTCCCGGAAGAACCAACGCCAGTCGTCGTCGCTTCCGCCGGAGGTCAACCGTTCAATGAGTGTCAAAGAAGTGTCCGGAAAGGTCATCGCGATGCCAGTCCTTCTCGCGGTTCTGTGGCCTGCACCGCCGCGCATGGCCACCCGATGGGATCGTAACCTCCGACCAAGGATTCTGCAAGCACCGTTAAGGTCCGACCGAGCCCGCCCCCTTACTTGCTGTTTCCGTCGCATCGGATGGCCGGTTAGGATCGGCAGAGCGGATGCCTACCACGCGAATTCCCGCCAATCCACGGCTTCGTCCATGATTTCGCGGTGCAATTGCTGCATCGTCCGCTTCATGGCTTCGAAACGCTCCGGATGCTGTTCCGCCAGGTCATGCTGCTGGCCGGGGTCCTCGCGGAGATGATACAGGCGAAAATTGGTCAATTCGGTGGCCTTGATGTCACCGATAAAGGCTTCTTCGAACATGTTCTGGCGGGGCAAGTCGAGAACCGGATCGGCGACCAGCGACCAGTCGCCTTGCCGAATCACACAGACGGGCCGCGAGGGGCTGTAGAACCAGTACAGCGGTGTCGGGCGGACCAGGGGTTCGCCGCGGAGGGCGGGCAAGAGGTTGACGCCGTCGATGATGCGGTCGCCGGGCACGTCCACTCCGGCCGCAGCGGCCAGTGTGGGCAGCATGTCGACGACTCCGGCGGGTTCCGTGACCACGGTTCCCGGTTCGATGACGCTGGGCCAATAGAACACGGCGGGCACGCGGATACCGCCCTCCCAGAGGGTCGTTTTTCTGCCGCGGAAGGGATCATTGCTGCCGGCCATGTAGCTGCCGTTGTCCGAAGTGAAGACGACCAGCGTGTTGTCCGCCTCGTCCAACTCCTCCAATTTCGTCATCAGGCGTCCCACCGCTTGGTCCATATATTCGATGGCGCCGTAGTAACCGGGTCGCGGCCGATCGGCGTGCCGCTGAGTGAATTCGGGCGGGGCGGTGGGGCCGCCGGACCCGTGGGGCTCATTGAACCAGATATTCAGCAGGAAGGGTTGTTCCGGGTCCCGGTGTTCGTCCAACCAGGTAATGGCTTCGTCGACCATCAAGTGGCTCGAGTAGCCTTCGGTCGGCCCGACGGCCAAGCCGTTGCGGACGAAGTTTTCGGGATTGCGGTGGGAGGGGACGGCGTTGTTGCCGGTGGCGATCCAGTAATCGAAGCCGTGGTCGAACAGATCGGGGCCTAGCCGCTCGGGGTCCAACCGGGTGGGGCCGCCGCCGGAGGGCGGCCCGTCGCCCTCGCCGCGGTAAAAGGAGTAACCCAGATGCCACTTGCCCATGTGGGCGGTGGCGTAACCGGCCTGCTGCAACAGCCGAGCATAGCCGATCTCCTCCTCGAGCAAGTGCATGGTCTGGCTGGGATGGATCCAGCTGTACACACTGGCCCGGAGGGCGAAGCGGCCGGTGAGCATGCTGGCGCGGGAGGGCGAGCAGACGGTCGAGCCGGCGTAGAAGTCGGTGAAGCGGGCGCCGCCCTCGGCCAAAGCGTCAATCACGGGCGTCCGGACAACCTCACTGCCAAAACAGCTGAGATCGGCGTAGCCTTGATCGTCGGCGAAAAAGATCACGACGTTCGGCCGCTTGGCTTCCGCTCGACCCGTGGCCGCCGAACCCGCCAGGCAAGCGCCGGCGATCAGGCTGACCGCCAGGAGCATGCTGCCGGCGATTCGCCCGCCTCGTCGCGGTTCCTCCGGCTGAAATCGACGGGCAACCCGTTCCCATGATGTGTGTCGTCCGGTCATCCTGTTTCCCCCTTCAAGAGAGCAGTGGGTTGTTCAATTTGTATCGTTCTCATCCTGTTTTGCACGCCTGGAACGGAACGACTTGTGTTCCCCCGCTGGCTGGTCCGCTTTTGGTGGAGTGCGGTGGTGCGACGCCGCTTTGGCGGCGCCTTTCTTTGGGCTTCTCCGACAGCGATCGTCGGAAATCGTGAACTCCAACACGGGCACGATAAATCGTGAACTCCACCGCTGTCAATCCTGGCATCGTTTCCACGCTTCCGCGTGGGAACGCAAGCTTGGACGCTTCGCGTCCCATGAAAGAACAGTATCAACTGAAAACGATGCAGGAGTTTCATGTGTGAAAGTGGAAAAGACGCAAAGCGTCTAAACCGTGCGTTCCCACGCGGAAGCGGGGGAACGATGCAAAAACTTGAGCGAGCCAGAGAGTTGCTTATCAGCGAGAATGCTCCGAATAACAGGCCAGGAGAAGAAAACGCAGGGGACACGGC